>JBAVQZ010000146.1:0-12282 GCA_049694515.1 Paracoccaceae bacterium
CGCATACCCGCACAGGATATAGGGCTGGGAGGGAGAAAGGCTGTCTCATGGATCAACTCGTTTTCGGAATTCCGCTGGTGCTGTTCGCGCTGGCCGTCGGCATCGCGCTGTTCGCCGGCATGGTGAAAGGGGCGGTGGGCTTTGCCATGCCGATGATCATGATCTCCTGCTTCTCAGGCTTCCTGCCCGCCAAGACGGCGCTTGCCGCGCTTGTGCTTGCGACGGTGCTGGCAAATGTCGCGCAGGCGCTGCGACAGGGCTGGGGCGCGGCCCTTGGCTCGGTGCGGACTTATTGGCGGCTGATCGCGTCGGTGGTGGTTTTCATCTTCGTCAGCGCGCCGCTTGTCACGGTGCTTCCGTCATGGGTTCTCTATCTGTTGCTGGGGGGGGCGATCCTGATCTTCGCGGTGTCGCAGCTGATGGGCAAGCAGCTGGTCCTGCCCGCCACGCATCGCAACCGGGCCGAGATCCTGATGGGTGCGGTCGGCGGGTTCTTCGGCGGCATTTCCGGCGTCTGGGGGCCGCCGGTCATCGCCTATCTGCTGTCCTACGGCACCGAGAAGACCGAGATGGTTCGCGTTCAGGGCGTGGTGTTTCTGATCGGCAGCTTCATGTTGCTGGCCTCGCACCTGACCTCGGGCGTGCTGAACGCGCAGACGCTGCCGCTGTCGGCCGCGATGGTCATTCCGGCCTCGATCGGCATGTGGCTCGGCTTCAAGGTGCATGACCGGCTTGACCCGGTGAAGTTCCGCAAGGCGACGCTGGTCATCCTAACGCTGGCGGCGCTGAACCTGATCCGGCGCGGATTGATGGGCTGATGCGGCCCGCGTGAAAAAGGCCCCGGCGCGTTGCCGGGGTCCTCGCGATCCTCTGCCGGGCAATCAGCTTATCGCGGCCGCCTTCACGTCCTCGTCGATGAAGGGCACGTATTGCGCGAAGTTCTCGGCGAACATGTTGACCAGCTTGCGCGCCTGCCGGTCATAGGCCTCGGGGTCTTGCCAGGTGCGCCGCGGGTCGAGAAGAACCTCGGCCACGCCTTCGACGGAGACCGGCACCTGGAAGCCGAAATTCGGATCCTTGCGGAACTCGACCTCGTGCAGCGACCCTTCCAGCGCGGCGCTCAGCAGCGCGCGGGTGGCGCGGATCGGCATCCGGCTGCCAACGCCGTAGGCGCCGCCGGTCCAGCCGGTGTTTACCAGCCAGCAGGTCGCGCCGTGCTTGGCGATCTTGTCGCGCAGCAGGTTGCCATAGACCTCGGGGCGGCGTGGCATGAACGGCGCGCCGAAACAGGTCGAGAATGTCGGCTCGGGCTCGGTCACGCCCTTTTCGGTTCCCGCAACCTTCGAGGTGAAACCCGACAGGAAGTGATACATCGCCTGCGCGGGGGTCAGCCGCGCGATAGGCGGCAGCACGCCGAAGGCGTCGCAGGTCAGCATGATGATGTTCTTGGGATGGCCCCCCAGCGAGGTTTCCGAGGCGTTCGAGATATAGTTCAGCGGATAGGCGCAGCGCATGTTCTGCGTCAGGCTGTCATCCTCGAAATCCAGCTGCTTGGTCTCCTCGTCAAAGACCATGTTCTCGATCACCGTGGCGAACCGGGTCGTGGTGGCGAAGATCTCGGGCTCGGCCTCGGCGCTCAGGTTGATGGTCTTGGCATAGCAGCCGCCTTCGAAGTTGAAGGTGCCGCGCTCGGACCAGCCATGCTCGTCATCGCCGATCAGGGTGCGCGCCGGGTCGGCCGAGAGCGTCGTCTTGCCGGTGCCGCTGAGCCCGAAGAAGACGGCCGTGTCCACCGGGTTGTCGATGGCGTGATTGGCCGAGCAGTGCATTGCCATCACGTCCTCGCCGGGCAGGATGTAGTTGAGAAGCGTGAAGATGGATTTCTTGTTCTCGCCTGCATATTCCGAGTTGCCGATCAGGATCAGCTTCCTTTCGAAGTTCAGCGCCACGACGGTTTCGCTGCGGCAGCCGTGGCGCTCGGGGTCGGCCTTGAACGAGGGGCAGTTGAGCACGGTGAACTCGGGCACGAAGACGTCCAGCTCCTCGCGCGTCGGGCGGCGCAGCAGGTGGCGGTTGAACAGCGAATGCCAGGCTAGCTCGGTGACAAGCCGCACGTCCAGCCGGTGCTTGGGATCGGCGCCGCCATAGAGATCCTCGACGAAATAGTCGCGGCCCTTCATGTGCTCCAGCATGTCGGCATAAAGCCGGTCGAACGCCTCGGGCTCCATCGGCTTGTTGTTGTCCCACCAGATCGTGTCCTCGACCGCCGGGGTGCGGACAACGAACTTGTCCTTCGGGGAGCGGCCTGTGTGCTCTCCGGTGGTAACCAGCAATGCGCCGCCCTGGCCCAGGGTGCCCTCGCCGCGCTTTATCGCGGCTTCCACCAGCGCGGGCTCCATCAGGTTGTAATGGACCTCGCCCAGCCCGGTAATGCCCTGATCTTCCAGCCGCTGTGAGAGGTTCACCCGTCCAGTTGTCATCTGCTCGCTCCTGAAGTCGTCCGCTTTTCGGCGGACCGATTGATCTGTCTTCTGGTGGCCATGATCCGGCCCCGCCCGCCGACGCGGGGTCAACACGCGCCGGATGGAATGGCTATATCACGCGGTTTCCGAATGGGAACAGGCCACCCAGTCGCGGTTAGCGCAAACCGCGCGGCGGTTAGCGCAACCGGAGATCGCAAAGTGGTGCATATTAGCAATGTGTAACCTTTTTTCCACTCGACTTGGAACGGCTCAGGCGGGTGATTCGCACTTAAGAGTTGATTCCGGCGGTCGAACCGGGAAAAATGTGACAAAAAATGGGCTTAGAGCAGTATAATCAAAAGGTGAAAAACCAATGTCGCGGATTGCACTTGTTGACGACGACAGGAACATCCTGACTTCGGTTTCCATGACCCTTGAGGCAGAAGGGTTCGAGGTGGAAACCTACAATGACGGCCAATCGGCGCTGGACGCTTTCAACAAGCGCCTGCCGGACATGGCGGTACTGGACATCAAGATGCCCCGGATGGACGGGATGGATTTGTTGCAGAGGCTGCGACAGAAGTCCGCCATGCCGGTGATTTTCCTGACCTCCAAGGACGACGAGATCGACGAGGTGCTGGGCCTTCGCATGGGCGCGGACGACTATGTGAAAAAGCCGTTCTCCCAGCGCCTTCTGGTGGAGCGTATCCGGGCGCTGCTGCGTCGGCAGGAAGCGATCGCAGCCGATGACGGGCAGCCGCCCGAGGATGCCAAGGTCATGATCCGGGGCGAGCTGACGATGGATCCGCTGCGCCACGCGGTGATGTGGAAGGGCAAGGACGTGTCGCTCACGGTGACCGAGTTCCTGCTTCTTCAGGCGCTCGCCCAGCGCCCCGGCTTCGTCAAGAGCCGCGACCAGCTTATGGATGTCGCCTATGACGACCAGGTCTATGTGGACGACCGCACCATCGACAGCCACATCAAGCGGCTTCGCAAGAAGATGCGCCAGACCGACCCCGAGTTTTCCGCAATCGAAACGCTTTACGGTATCGGCTATCGCTACAATGAAGAATAACTCATAATAATGATGTAACCCGCATAGGGGGGGCCTGTGCGCGATTCCAAATCATCAGACGAAGGTCTCGTCCTTATCGGCGAAGACTGGGTGGCGCCCGCGCAGGGCGACACTGAAATCCGCGCGCGGCGTCGCAAGCGGGGTTTGG
The DNA here is from genome assembly GCA_049694515.1 of Paracoccaceae bacterium. Lineage (GTDB taxonomy): Bacteria > Pseudomonadota > Alphaproteobacteria > Rhodobacterales > Rhodobacteraceae > JADQCB01. Next base: position 3,686 of record JBAVQZ010000146.1, read on the forward strand.
TTTCGCTCAACCAGTCACCGCTGGCGCGCAAGATCATCACCTTCAACCTGTTGGGTCTGATCGTCCTGGTGGCCGGGGTCCTCTATCTCAACCCGGGCCGCGACAGCCTTGTCCAACAGCGTGAGGAGGCCTTCATCACCCAGGCGGAGCTCGTCGCCAACGTGTTCGAGGCACAGCTTCCCGCGGTCGGGCCGATCAACCTGATCACGGCCGACGGGATCGACCCCAAGGCGACCCTGGAAAAGATGGACCTGGCACAGGGTGTCGAGGTTTCTCTCTTCGACCTGACGCAGACGCTCATCGCCTCGACCGAGGGAGAGTCGCGCCGCGCCACCGACCTGACGAACCGTCGGCCCAACTCGACCGTAATCACCGATTTCCTGAACACCGCGTGGGGCGGGCTGATGCGCCTGTTCCGCCAGCAGCCGACCCGGCAGAACGCTGTCACTGCCGCCAATCTGGCCCGCGCCCAGGTCAAGCAGGCGCTGGCGGGGGCCACCGTGGCGCGCACCGCAACGGACGCGCAGGGGCACACGATCTTTTCGGTTGCGACGCCGGTTCTGCGCAACGGCAGGGTCGTGGGCGCCGTCACGCTCTCTTCGGCCGCTGGTCAGATCGACCTGCTGGTCCGTACCGAGCGCGAGCAGGTTCTCCAGATGTTCGTCATCGCCATTCTGGTGTCCATCGGCCTGTCCCTCCTGCTTGCCAGCACCATCGCAAACCCGCTGTCCGATCTTGCCGCCGCGGCCGAGATCGGGCGCGACAAGAATGCCCGCAAGCTCAGCCCCAGCCGCGTCCGTATCCCCGACCTGACCGCCCGGCCCGACGAGATCGGGCGGCTGTCAGGTGCCTTGCGCGGGATGGTTGCGGCGCTCTACGACCGGATCGACGCGAACGAGCAGTTCGCGGCCGACGTGGCGCATGAGATCAAGAACCCGCTTGCCTCGCTGCGCTCCGCCGTCGGTACGCTGCGCGTGGCGCGGCGCGAGGATCAGCGCGACAAGCTGCTGGACGTGATCGAGCATGACGTGCGGCGGCTGGACCGGCTGGTCAGCGACATCTCGAACGCGTCCCGCCTGGACAGCGAGTTGGTCAAGGAAGAGGATGAAAGCTTCAACCTGCTGAAGCTGCTTGAAAACCTTTCCGAGCATCTGGGCGCCCAGGCGCGTGAAAAGGGTGTCGATTTCATCTCGGACCTGCCCGCCGGAAAGATCGAGGTGCAGGGGCTCGAGGCCAGGCTTGCGCAGGTTTTCGTCAACCTGATCACCAACGCCCTGTCCTTCTGCGAAGAGGGCGACGCGGTCCGCATCTGGGCGCGGAAGCGGGAAAACCGGGTTCTGGTGGTGGTCGAGGATACCGGGCCGGGAATCCCTGAGCAGGCGCTGAACAAGATCTTCAACCGCTTCTATTCCGAGCGGCCCGTGGGCCAGTTCGGGGATCACTCCGGCCTGGGCCTGGCGATTTCCAAGCAGATCGTGGAGGCGCATGGCGGCGTCATCTGGGCCGAGAATATCCGCCCCACGGATACTGACGTGACGTCGGAGCCTCTCGGCGCCCGCTTCGTCGTCGGCCTGCCGGTCTGACGGCCGTGGCGGCCCGATGACCCGGCAGGAGAGTTCGGCGATTCTCCATTCGACCTGCGTGGCGATCGACGGGCGGGCGGTGCTGATTTCCGGCGCGTCGGGCTCGGGGAAATCCGCCCTCGCGCTGGAACTGATCGCGCTGGGCGCGCTGCTGGTCTCCGATGACCGGACGCGTCTGACGCTGCATGAGGGCGTCCCGGTCGCCACTGCCCCCGATGCCATCCGGGGGCTGATCGAGGCGCGCGGCGTCGGCCTTCTGCAGGCGGAGGTCTGCCCCGCCGCGCCCGTGGTTCTGGCGGTCGATCTCGACCGCACGGAACAAGAGCGGCTTCCGCCGGAGCGCCACGTCTCGATTCTGGGATGCGCAGTCACCTTGCTTCACAAAGTGGAACATGCCCATTTTCCGGCGGCGATTGCCCTCTATCTGATGGGCGGGAGACGCGCATGAACGACACGGAAGCCGCAAAGGGACCAACCTGGTCCGAAGAGCATCGGCTGGTGCTGGTCACCGGACCTTCGGGCGCCGGTCGGTCCACCGCGCTGGCCGCGCTGGAAGACCTCGGCTACGAGGCGATCGACAACCTGCCGCTGACCCTGATCCCCCGGCTGCTGGACGGCCCGCCGACCGGGCCGCGCATGGCGCTCGGGGTGGACACGCGCAACCGCGACTTCTCGGCGGCGGCGCTTGGCGATCTGGTCTCACAGCTCCGGATGGATCCGCGCGCGCAGGCCGAGCTGCTGTATCTCGACTGCTCCGCCGATGTTCTGTTGCGCCGGTTTTCAGAAACGCGGCGCCGCCATCCGATGGCCCCGGCTGAAAGTCCGGTCGAAGGCATCGCGCGCGAGCTGGACCTGCTGGCGCCGATCCGGACGATGGCGGACATGCTGATCGACACGTCCGAGCTGACACTTCATGACCTGCGCGCCGAGCTGGCGCGCTGGTTCGGGCAGGAGGACGGGCCGCGCCTGGCCGTGTCCATTCAATCCTTCTCCTACAAGAGGGGCATGCCGCGCGGGGCGGACATGGTTCTCGACTGCCGTTTCCTGCGCAACCCCTATTGGGAGCCGTCGCTGCGCGGCCTGAACGGCCTTTCCGAGGAGGTGGCCGCGCATGTGGCCGGCGATCCGCGCTTTGCGCCGTTTTTCGACAAAGTGACGGATCTGATCGAATTGTTGCTGCCGGCCTATATCGAGGAAGGCAAGTCGCACCTGTCCATCGCCTTCGGATGCACGGGCGGGCAGCACCGTTCGGTCACGGTGGTGGAAAAACTGACACAGACGCTTGCGGCGTCCGGCTGGCGCGTGTCTAAAAGACATCTGGAACTTGAACGGCAGGGTCGTGCGGGCGCTGCCACGCAGACGGGGACAACTGCTTGATCGGCATCGTGATCGTGGCGCATGGCGGGCTGGCCAGGGAATACCTGGCCGCGGTCGAGCATGTCGTCGGCAAGCAGAACGGCATCCGCGCGATCTCGATCGAGCCCGACCACGACCGCGGCGCCAAGCAGGACGAGATCCTCGCCGCCGTGGACGAGGTCGATGACGGCTCGGGCGTGGTGGTGGTCACCGACATGTTCGGCGGATCGCCGTCAAATCTCAGCCTGCGGGCCTGCGACCGTGGCAACCGCAAGATCCTTTACGGGGCCAATCTGCCGATGCTCGTCAAGCTGGCCAAGTCCCGCCGGATGACCGTCGACGAGGCCGTGGCGGGCGCGTTGACCGCCGGCCGGAAATACATAAACAGTTTCGGTGGGCAGGCGGGATAACGGCGGCAGATGGCGACGCGCACCCTGGACATCGTCAACGAGAAGGGCCTGCATGCGCGCGCCTCGGCCCGTTTCGTCGAAACCGTCGAAGGGTTCGACGCCCGTGCCGAGGTGCGGCGCGACGGCATGTCGGCCTCGGGCGACTCGATCATGGGGCTTTTGATGTTGGCAGCATCGCGCGGAACATCTATTGAGGTTGAAACCGACGGGCCCGAGTCCGATGCGTTGATGGAGGCCCTCGCGGCGCTTGTCGCCGACAAGTTCGGCGAAGGATTCTGATACAGGACGGCAAGGGGGCCCGTATCCTTGGTTGACGGCTATCAGCACGAAGCGATGAGCGTCGGGCCCGAACGTCCGGTGACGAAATCGCTGGCCGAACAGCCTTATGACCAGCGTCGTCTGTCCTATGCCAACACCTTCGACAACCCCTGGAAGGCCAACACCATCCGCACGATGGAATGGTTCACCGGCAAGCTGACCCTTTTGCGCCGGCTTCGCCGCTTCGAACGGATGGGCGCCCCGCATGGCCAGGCGTTCTGGGCGCAGGCGCTCGACGTCATGGGGATTGCGCTTCAGACGCCGCCGGCGCAGATCTCGCGGATCCCCGAAAAGGGGCCGCTGGTGATCGTCTCGAACCATCCACACGGGCTGGTGGACGGTATGGTTCTGGCCGAGCTGATCGGCCGGGTGCGGACCGATTACAAGATTCTCACCCGCTCGCTGCTGACCGGCGTGCAGGAGATCGACGAGTTCATGATCCCGGTGCCATTTCCGCATGAGCAGGACGCATTGAAGAAGAACCTCGAGATGCGGCGCGAGGCGATGGAACATCTGGGGCGGGGCGGCGCGGTCGTGCTGTTTCCCTCGGGCGTGGTGGCGGCCTCGAAAACAATGCTCGGCCCGGCGATCGAGGCAGAGTGGAACCCGTTCACCGCCAAGATGATCCAGCGGTCCGGCGCGCCGGTGCTTCCGATCCGGTTTCCCGGCCAGAATTCGCGCTGGTACCAGATGGCCAACCTCACCTCGGCGACACTGCGACAGGGATTGCTGCTCTACGAGGTGGTACATGCGCTGGATCGCCCGCAGGCGCCGATCGTCGGCCGGCCCATCGACCGGGACTCGCTCGAGGCGCATGCCGGCAAGCCGCGCGAGTTCGTCGCCTGGCTGCGTGACTTGACGCTTTCCCTGAAAGACTGATCGCCCGCCGCGCTTCGGGCAGGGGTCCGCTCAGCGTGTCGGCACCGGATGCTCGCCCCGGTAATCATAGAAGCCTCGCTTCGTCTTTCGGCCCAGCCAGCCGGCCTCGACATATTTGGTCAGCAGCGGGCAGGGGCGGTATTTCGTGTCGGCCAGCCCGTCATGCAGCACGTTCATGATCGCAAGGCAGGTATCCAGCCCGATGAAATCGGCCAGCTCCAGCGGGCCCATCGGGTGGTTCGCGCCCAGCTTCATCGACTCGTCGATGGATTTGACCGAACCGACTCCCTCGTAAAGCGTATAGACCGCCTCGTTGATCATCGGCATCAGGATCCGGTTGACGATGAAGCCCGGGAAATCCTCGGCCGAGGCGGCCGTCTTGCCCAGGCTTTCCACGACCTTCAGACAGGCTTTGTACGTGCCTTCGTCGGTGGCGATGCCGCGGATCAGCTCGACCAGCTGCATGACCGGCACCGGGTTCATGAAGTGGAACCCCATGAATCGCTCGGGCCGGTCGGTACGGCTGGCCAGCCGGGTTATCGAGATCGACGAGGTGTTCGAGGTCAGGATCGTCTCCGGCGCCAGATGCGGCAGCAGATCCTCGAAGATCGCCGATTTCACCGTTTCGCGCTCGGTCGCGGCCTCGATGATCAGGTCCGACGGGCCCAGATCGCGCAGTTTCAGCGTTGTCGTTATCCGCCCCAGCGCAGCGGCTTTTTCATCGGCGGTGATCTTTTCGCGGCTGACCTGCCGCTCCAGGTTCTTGTCGATCCGCCCCATTGCCTGTTCCAGGCTGTCTTCCGAAATGTCGTTGAGCATCACGTCATAGCCGGCCAGCGCCATCACATGGGCTATGCCGTTTCCCATCTGCCCCGCGCCGACAACTCCGACCGTCCTGATGTCCATGCGAATTCTCCAAACCGTTGCGCGCAGACCTTATGCCCCCGCAGGCCGCGGGCGCAAGCCGGAAGCGCCGTCTCAATTCGTCTCGAATTCAAGCATTAGGTTTTTGAAAAGGCGCTTGGCGCACCCTGACGGCGGGTGAGTCGAAATTGAAGAGTGGGTGGCAAGATGTATGAGCATCAGGGCCGGGGGGCCCTTGATTATTCTCCGTGCCGTTACGGCAATTCCAGGTTGCTGTTCCGAGGTCCCGCGCAACCGCTCGACGGGCCCTATTGCGCGGTCCTCGGCGGGACGGAAACCTATGGAAAATTCATCGAAACGCCGTTTTCCGACCTGGTGGAGCGGTGCACCGGGCACCGGGTGGTCAACCTGGGCTGCGTCACGGCGGGGCTGGATGTGTTCAGTTCCGACGCGGCGGTGATGCGGATCTGCGAAAACGCACAGGTAACCGTGGTCCAGACCCTTGGGGCGCACAATATGTCGAACCGGTATTACACGGTGCATCCGCGCCGCAACGACAGGTTTCTCAAGGCGTCGCCCGAGATGCAGACGATGTTCGAGCGCGTGGATTTCACCGAGTTCAACTTCACCCGCCACATGCTCGCCCGGCTGCGGGAGGTCGCGCCCGAGCAATTCGCGATCATGTCCGAAGAGCTTGCAAGCGGTTGGGTCGACCGGATGAAATGGATCGCCCGCCGCGCCGGGGGCCGCACCGTGCTGCTGCACCTGCCCCGGTCCGCGCCCGACGATCCGGGGCAGGAGCCGCTTCTGGTCGATGAGGCGATGATTGCCCGGGTCGCCGACTGCTACAGCGAGACGGTGAGTGTTGTGCCAAGCCGCGCGGCGCTGGCGGAAGGCACGGCGGGGATGGTCTTCCAGCCTTTGGAGGAGCTTGCGGCCGAAGAACTTCCCGGCCCGGCCGTGCACCGCGAAGTGGCCGATGCGCTGTCGCCGGTAATCGCGCGGCTGATGGGGTAGTGCACGAAAAAGGGCCCGCCACGGGGGCGGGCCTGTTCGGCGCCGATCGTATGCACGGGCTGTGCACATCCTGTGCACGCCGCGTGCATGGCGTTCAGAGCTTTTCGATCAGCTCCGGCACGGCGGTGAAGAGGTCGGCGACCAGGCCGTAATCGGCGACCTGGAAGATCGGCGCTTCCTCGTCCTTGTTGATGGCGACGATGACCTTGGAATCCTTCATCCCCGCCAGATGCTGGATCGCGCCGGAGATGCCAACCGCGACATACAACTCGGGCGCCACGACCTTGCCGGTCTGGCCCACTTGCCAGTCGTTCGGGGCATAGCCCGAGTCGACCGCCGCGCGGGACGCGCCGACCGCGGCGCCCAGCTTGTCGGCCAGCTTCTCGATCAGGTGAAAGTCCTCCTGGCTGCCCACGCCCCGGCCGCCCGACACGACGACGCCGGCGCTGGTCAGTTCCGGACGGTCGCTCTCGGCCACCTTGTCCTCGACCCACTCGGACAGGGCGGGATCATCGCCTGTGGCGATATTCTCGACCGGGGCCGAGCCGCCGCCGCCCGCCGCGTCGAAGGTCGAGGTCCGCACCGTCAGAACCTTCTTCGCGTCCGAGGATTTCACCGTCTGCACCGCGTTGCCGGCATAGATGGGCCGCTCGAACGTATCGGCGTCCACGACGCCCGAGACATCCGACAGCACCATCACGTCCAGCAGCGCCGCGACGCGCGGCATGATGTTCTTGGCGTCCGTGGTGGCCGGCGCGACGATGTGGTCGTAATCCCCAGCGAGGCTGGCGATCAGCGCCGCCGCCGGCTCGGCCAGACGGTGGCCATAGATCGCGTCCTCGGCGCAGAGAACCTTGGCCGCGCCGTCGATCTTGGCGGCCTCGGCGGCGGCGTCGGCAGCCTGCGCGCCCACGCACAGCACCGTCACCTCGCCCAGGGCCTTGGCAGCGGTCATCGTCTTGGCGGTCGCGTCCAGCTGCAGCTCGCCACCCGTGACTTCGGCAATAAGAAGAACGGCCATCAGACGACCCCTTTCTCTTTGAGTTTCGCCACCAGCTCATCGACCGAACCCACGATCTCGCCGGCCTGGCGCGCCTCGGGCTCGGTGGTCTTGAGAACCTCCAGCCGCGGCGTGACATCGACGCCGTAATCGGCGGCAGTCTTTTCATCCAGCGGCTTCTTCTTGGCCTTCATGATGTTGGGCAGCGAGGCATAGCGCGGCTCGTTCAGGCGCAGGTCCACGGTGACGATGGCGGGCATCTTCACCTTGATGGTCTGCAGGCCGCCATCGACCTCGCGCGTGACGCGGGCCGAGTCGCCCTCGATCTCCAGCTTGCTGGCGAAGGTGGCCTGCGACCAGCCCAGAAGGGCGGCCAGCATCTGGCCGGTGGCGTTCATGTCGTTGTCGATCGCCTGCTTGCCGGCCAGAACGAGGCCCGGCTGCTCCTCGTCGATCACGGCCTTCAGGATCTTGGCCACTGCCAGCGGCTCGATATCCTGGTGCACATCCTCGGAGGCGACCACCAGGATCGCCCGGTCTGCGCCCATCGCCAGCGCGGTACGCAGCGTCTCCTGCGCCTGTTTCACGCCGATGGAGACCGCCACGACCTCCTCGGCCTTGCCAGCCTCGCGCAGCCGGATCGCCTCTTCCACGGCAATCTCGTCGAACGGGTTCATCGACATCTTCACATTGGCAAGATCGACACCGCTGCCGTCCGCCTTCACGCGGACCTTCACGTTGTAGTCGATCACGCGCTTCACAGGCACGAGTACCTTCATCGGCGTGTCTCTCCCTTGGTCTCAGTCATGCTCAGGGCGTTTGTTAGCGACTCCTGCGCCCGGAAAACAGGGGAAAATCGACACGCCGTGAGCGTTCGACGTCGCGTTTCCGGTTTTTGGGGCACAACGGCGGTATGCGTTTCCGCTAACAATCGGGCCGCCGAATCCCGGTCGTTCGCCGCCGCGCCCGTGGCTCAGCGGTTCGCGCCCGGTACCCACAATACATCACCCTCGGCGTCGTGGTTGGCGATGCGGGCGGCGACGAAGAACCAGTCGGACAGGCGGTTGAGATATTTCACCGCAGCCGGGTTGGCGGATTCCATCGTCGCCAGTTCCACGCTCAGCCGCTCGGCCCGGCGCGACACGGTGCGGCACAGATGCAGATGCGCCG
>JBAVQZ010000147.1:0-3590 GCA_049694515.1 Paracoccaceae bacterium
GCCCGGCATGCCGCCGGGCTTCTGGGGGTTCGCCCTTGGCGGTGGGTTGATGCAGATCGTCGCCACGCTGGCGACTGTCGCCCTTTTCGGCGAACGCAACTTCGCAGTCGGAATCGCCTTCACCAAGACCGAGACGGTACTGGTTGCGTTGTTCTCGCTCGCCGTGCTCGGCGAGGCGGTGACCTGGCCTGGTTTCTTGGCGATCCTGATCGGCGTGGCCGGCGTCATCCTGCTGTCGAGGCCGCCGGGGGCGGCGCTGCGCCTGAGTTTTCGCAACCGTGCCACGGCGCTTGGGCTGCTTGCCGGCGCGGGTTTCGGCGCGTCGGCCATCGGCTATCGCGGCGCCGCGTTGGCGCTCGAGGGGGGCGAGTTCTTTCTGCGCGCGGCGCTGACATTGGCCGTCGTGACCGTGGCGCAGAGCCTTGCCATGGTTGCGTGGATGCTCTGGCGCGATCCGGCCGAGTTGCGGCGCGTCTTCGCGAAGTGGCGCGTGACCGCGCTGGTCGGGCTCACCGGCATGCTGGGCAGCCTTGGCTGGTTCACCGCCTTCACCCTTCAGAACGCAGCTTACGTGCGGGCGCTGGGGCAGGTGGAACTGGTGTTCAGCGTGCTCGTAACTGCGCTGGTGTTCCGGGAGAGGCTCAGCGGGCGCGAGGCGGGCGGAATCGCCATGATCGCGGCCTCTATCCTGATGATCGTCCTGCTGACCTGAGGCGCGTCAGCCCAGCCGCAGGAATTGCGACCGGTCGGTGCTGTTGTCGAAGAACGGCACGCTGGCTGGCGGCAGGCCGGCCGTGATCAGGCCGGCGACCTCGGCCAGCACGACTTCGGTGATGAACGGCAGGTCGAAGCCGCGCGCCTTCTTCAGCGGCACCCATTGCAGATGGCTCAACTCATCCTCGGCGCCCGAAAAATCGTCGGGGTCGCCGGTCACGCGGTCGGCCTCGACCAGCAGGAACCGCGCGTCGAAACGGCGCGGGCGGCCGGGCGGCGTGATCGCGCGGAAAATGAAATGGATTCCCTCGGCGCTGGGCAGGTGGCCCGAGGCCGCGAAGCCGCGCCAACCCTTCGGGGCCGCGTGGGGCCAATCTCCCGGCGTGCCCAGAATCAGGCCGGTCTCCTCCCACAACTCGCGGATGCCGGCAGCGATGACGGAATGGGCCAGCGCGGGATCGGCATGCGCTTTCAGCCGGTTATCCGAGATCGCGTCCGGCGCATGCGCAAGCGGAACGGTCGCATCCACCGCATCCACTGCGCCTCCCGGAAAGACGAACTTTCTGGGCATGAAGGCGGCGGCCGCGCCGCGCTGGCCCATCAGCACGCTGGGGGCCGTTTCCGCGTCGCGCAACACGATCACGGTGGCGGCGTCGCGCAGGGCGGATTTGTCGGGGGCGCTCAGCCTTCCGCTCCGAAACCGTGCATCCGCTTGGCCCACTGAAACGCCACCAGAAGCCCTTTCAGACGCGGCAGAAGATAAAGCGACAAGGCCGTGCAGCCAATCGACAGGGTCGTGGCCAGCACCAGGGGGTCGGGCCGGAACGTCGCGTAGGCCCAGATGATGAAAGGTGCCATCAGGTGACCCACGATCAGGATCGTCAGATAGGCCGGCCCGTCGTCGGCCCGCTGATGGTGCAGTTCCTCGTCGCAGACCGGGCAGGTATCGCGCACTTTGAGATAACCGCGCAGCATCGGTCCGGCGCCGCATTTCGGGCACCGTCGCCGCCAGCCGCGCCGCATCGCCGGGCCTACGTCGCGTTCCGCGTTTTCCGTGGTTTCGGTCATGTCCATTCCATTTCTGGCCGGAGGGGTCCGGCACTGTACAGCAACATAAAGATCATTTCGTCCCTTCACAGGGGGGGATGATACGCTTGCGGCGGGATGTCGCAAGAAATTCGCAATCGTCGCGACGGAATGGTGTTCATCCCGCGTTGAACAAATTGAACGTCGACCTCGGTAGGCGTCACACAATCATTTTTCAGGAGAGTTCGATATGAAACGCACGACCTTCCCCCTCACGCTGTCTGCCTTGGCCATCGGGGCCGCGGTGATGGCCCTGCCGGCCGTGGCGGCCGGCAACATGAATGCCAGCGGCACCGGCGCGAAGGCGCAGTTGGACGCGAACGGCGACGGCACCGTGACGCTGGAAGAATTCCTGGCGCGGCCCACGGCCCGTTTCGAGGCGATGGACAGCGATGGCGACGGCGCCCTTTCCTCCGACGAGATTCAGGCCGCGCGGGCCGAAGGCGGACGTCAGGCGCGTCGCGGCGAAGGTGGCAACTGGGGGGGGCGTGGCGACGGCGACAGCTGGGGTGACCGTAACGGCTGGATGAATCATCACGGCATGATGGGCGCGAACGGTCCGGAGATGTGGCAGCGCATGTATCGCGACCACATGCGTGAATACATGCCGCGGGACATGCATCGTTACATGCCTGACGAAATGGGCCGGTACATGGGCCGTCAAATGCCGTGGGATATGGGCCGGAACATGCCTGGATTCATGCGTGACCATATGGGTGGGGGGATGCCTGGCTTCATGGATGACCGGATGCAAGGACGCGACCGCGGCGAGATGCGCCAGAACTTCGCCGAGCGCATGATCCGAATGTTCGATCAGAACGATGACGGTCAGTTGAGCGCCGAAGAACTTTCGACCCCGCCCGGCACCGACCGGATGTTCGACCGTGCCGATACCAACGGCGACGGCATGATCTCGAAGGATGAATTCGACGCCGCGCGGCAAAGCATCATGGGGCGCGGACAGGGTGGTGTCGACACCGGTCGGAAGAACTGAGGCCGGCAGGATGAAGGGGCCGTCCCGTTCAAAGGGGCGGACCCGCAAGGCCGCGCCGTCCAGTTGCCCGAGATTGTGCAAACCGACAGGACAGGCTAGGCCCGGACGGGATGGAGATGGCCTTTGACGCGCAGAACGAGCTTTCGGACGAGGCGTTGCTGGTGCTTTACGGCAACGGCGACGTAGCGGCGGCGCGCGCGCTGACCTTGCGCCTGACGCCACGGATGCTGGGGTATGCGACGCGGATGCTTGGCGATGCGGCCGAGGCCGAGGATGTCGCGCAGGAGGCGATGCTGCGGCTTTGGCGTGTGGCGCCGGAGTGGCGGCAGGGCGAGGCGCGGGTGAGCACATGGCTTTACCGTGTGGTGTCCAACCTGTGCATCGACCGGCTGAGGCGTTCGCGGGGCGTGGCGCTGGATGCCGATGCCGACACCGCCGATTCAGCGCCTGGGGCCGAGGCGCGGCTGCAGGCGGCCGCGCGGGTCGAGGCGCTTGAGACGGCGTTACGAGCGCTGCCGGAACGGCAGAGGCAGGCGGTTGTGTTGCGGCATATCGAAGGGCTGGCGAACCCCGAGATCGCCGAGGTGATGGAGATCAGCGTCGAGGCGGTGGAAAGCCTGACGGCGCGGGGCAAACGGGCGCTGGCAGGTCAGCTTGCCGGACGGCGCGATGAACTGGGGTATGACGATGGCTGACAAGCAGAACATCGATCGGCAGCTCGACGATTTTTTCGCGGCTGCCCGGGACGCGGCGCCGCCTCCTTCCGAGGGCCTGATGGCGCGGATCATTGCCGACG
>JBAVQZ010000148.1:0-4590 GCA_049694515.1 Paracoccaceae bacterium
GGCCAACGCCTGCGCGATGCGCCTCACAGCGCGGCGGCCGCGCGCGCCGCCTGGTCGTAGCTGCCCGACAAAGTCCGCAACAGCGTGGCCAGACGCGATATCTCTTCACGCTCCAGCCCCAGCGCCTCGATCGAGCGAACCAGAAGCGCCTCGCGCACTTCGCCGTAGCGGGCGCACAGTTCGGCGCCCTGCGGCGCGATGGTCACCGTCTTTTCCTTTCCCGACCGGCCGGTGACGACGAAACCCTGGGCCGACAGCTTCTTGACGGCGTAGCTGATCAGGTGCGTGTCCTCGACATTCAGCACCAGTCCGATATCGGACAGCGTCTTGGCGCGGTCTCGGTGGTTGACCAGATGCAGGATCAGCACCTCCAGCGCCGACATGCCCGGCGCGCCGGCGGCGGCCATGCAGCGGGTGATCCAGCGCTGGAAGGCGTGGTTGGCCATGGTCAGCGCGAATTCCATCTCGGACAGCTCGGGCAGGCCCGAGGCCGCCAGATGCGCGGAGGACACGACCGGGCCGACCCCCGGCCTCAGTTTCTGAGCATCGTCGCGGGAAGCCAAAGCGCAATCTCCGGAAAAACGGTCAACAGGGCCGTCGCGAGCACGAGCAGCGCGAAGAACGGCAGGGCGAAGCTGGCGATCTTGAAGATCGAGCGCCCTGTAAGGCCCTGAATGACGAAAAGGTTGAAGCCGACGGGCGGGGTGATCTGGCTCATCTCCACCACCAGCACCAGGAAGATACCGAACCAGATCGGGTCGATTCCGGCGGCCTGGACCATCGGCAGGATGACGCTGACGGTCAGCACCACGATGGAAATGCCGTCAAGAAACATCCCCAGCACGATGAAGAACACCGTGAGCGCCGCCAGCAGCGCGAAGGGCGACAGGCCCATATCCCCGATCCAGGCGGCCAGCGCACGCGGGATGCCGGTATAGCCCATCGCCACGGTCAGGAAGGACGCCCCGGCCAGGATGAAGGCGATCATGCAGGTCGTTACCGTCGCCGCGCGCAGTGTGTCGGCAAAGCCGTCCCAGCCCAGCCCGCCGCCGCGCGAGGCCAGCAGAACCGCGCCCAGCACGCCGATCACCGCCGCCTCGGTCGGTGACGCGACGCCGAGGTAGATCGAGCCGATCACGGCGAAGATCAGGCCCACCGTCGGCAGCAGCAGGCCGAAGGCGCGCAACCGCTCGCGCAGGGGCAGCGCCGGATCCGGCTGCGGCACGCGGTCCCGGTGCATCAACGACCAGAGCATGATGTAGCCCGAGAACAGCGCGGCCAGCATCAGCCCCGGCACCACCCCGGCCAGGAACAGGCGCGAGATCGACTGCTCGGTCGCCGCGCCATAGACGATCAGGATGATCGAGGGCGGGATCAGAAAGCCGAAGGTGCCCGAGCCGGCCAGGCTGCCGATCGCCATGCGCGGGTCATAGCCGCGCGCGGTGAGTTCCGGCACCGTCATGCGCCCCACCGTCGCCGTCGTCGCCGCCGAAGAGCCGGAGACGGCCGCGAACAGCGCACAGCCGAACACGTTGACATGCAAAAGCCCGCCCGGAAGGCGGCGGGTCAGCGGCGCGAGGCCGGCGAACATGTCCGCCGACAGGCGCGAGCGGAACAGGATTTCGCCCATCCAGATGAACATCGGCAGAGCGGTCAGGTCCCACACGGTCATGGACCCCCAGACCTTGGTGGCGAATACCATTCCGGCCGGGGCCGGAGAGGCCAGCGCCATCGCCACCACACCGACCGCGATAAGGACGAAGCCGACCCACAGCCCCGAGGCCAGCAGGCCGAACAGCACGACCAGAAGGATCGGCGCGAGCGTCGCGATCTCCATCAGTGCCCCCCCGCACCGGCGGCATCGCCCGCAGCCTCGGTTTCGGCCTCGGCGGCGCGGAAAGACGGTGAACGGCCCTGAAGCAGCGCCCAGCCCTCGTCGGCCAGCGCGATGCAGAAGATCACCAGCCCCAGCGCCATCATCGTCTGCGGCAGCGCCAAGGGCACCTTGACCATGCCGTAGGACACCGAGTCGTAACGCAGCGAGTCGAACACCATCGCCACGCTGTTCCAGGCCGCCCAGACGCAAAGCGCCAGCGCGATGGCGACCACCAAGCCCATGAGCACCCGCGCCGCGCGCGGTCCCATGCGCTGGGTGGCCAGCGTCACCCGGACGTGGCCGCCGGCCCGAAGCGTGCCGGCCATTCCCAAAAACACCGCCGAGACCAGCAGGAACGCGCCGATTTCCGCCAGCGAGGGCACCGCGAAGCCGACGGCGGGCAGGCCCACCAGGTCGAGCGCCCGGTCGAGCAAACGGCCGGCGACCTGCGCCAGGACAAGCCCCGCGATCGCGGCCAGGCACATGGAGGAAATGGCGAAGGCAAACGCATAGAGACGGTCAAGCGCGCGTCGCATCGAATGTCCTTTCAGGCAAAAGAAAACAGCCGGGGGACTGCCCCCGGCTGTGCCGTCCTTTTACTGTGCGGCGCGGTAGGCCTTGACGACCTCTTCGCCCTTGGCGCCGGCCTCGGCCAGCCATTCCTCTGTCATGGTCTTGCCGATGGCCTGGAGCTCCGCGCTCAGCTTGTCGCTGGGCTGCGACACGGTCATGCCGTTCTCTTTCAGCACCGCGATCTTCTCGGCCGTCTCCTTGGCCGACATGTCCCAGCCGCGGGTCTCGGCCGTCTTCGCTGCCTCCAGCACCGCGTTGCGCTGATCCTCGGGCAGCGCCTCGAACATGGAGGTGTTCACGATCACCATGTTCTTGGGCAGCCAGGCCTGCGTGTCGGTGTAGTCGGAGGTGAAATCCCAGGCCTGCGAGCTGACGCCGGTCGAGGGCGAGGTGATCATCGCATCCACCCGGCCCGTGGCAAAGGCGGTGGGGATGTCTCCGGTCTCGATCTGGGTGGGCACCGCGCCCATCAACTGGGCCAGCCGCTCGGTCGCGGTGTTGTAGGCGCGGAACGGCTTGCCCTTCAGATCCTCTGTGCTTTCGATCGGCGCCTTGGAATACAGGCTTTGCCCCGGCCACGGCACGGCGTAAAGCAGCGTCAGCCCCTGCTCGGCCAGCGCGTCCTCGACCGCCGGGCGCGAGGCATCCCACAGCGCCCGCGCATCCTCATAGCTCGACGCCAGGAACGGGATCGAGTCGACACCGAAGATCGGGTCCTCGTTGGACAGGCGCGACATCAGCAACTCGCCGATCGGCGCCAGCCCGCGGCGCACCGAATCCTTGATTTCGGCATGGCCGAAAAGCGACCCCGCCGAATGCACGGTGATTTCCAGCCCGCCATCGGTCGCATCGGCGACATCCTTGGCGAATTGGATGATATTCTGCGTGTGGAACACCGAGTCGCCGTAAGGCGTCGGCATATCCCAGTTTTCGGCATGGGCGGGAAGCGCAACGAACGCCGCCAACGCAGCACCGCGCAGCAGATTGGTCGTGTAAAACATGACAGTCTCCCTGTTGTTCGGTCCGGCCGAAGCCGGACAGCGGGAACGATTTTTCGTTCCTTCGTGATTGCAGCTTGACGATTCGCCGACATTTTGTCAACAAATTGTCATCAATGAGCGAGGAGAGAACGATGCCACAGGCAGCCTGGGATTTCTGGATCGACCGTGGCGGCACCTTCACCGACGTGATCGGGCGGGCGCCGGACGGAAAACTGACCCCTCTCAAGCTGCTTTCCGACAACCCCGAGGCCTATCCGGACGCCGCGATCGAAGGGATCCGCCGCCTTCTCGACGTGCCGACGGGGCAGGATCTGCCGGCCGAACGCATCGGCACCGTCCGCATGGGCACCACGGTCGCGACCAACGCGTTGCTGGAGCGCAAGGGCGACCGCACGCTGCTGCTGATCACCCGCGGGTTCCGCGATGCGCTGCGCCTTGGCTACCAGGACCGCCCCGACATCTTCGCAAAAGAGATCATCCTGCCCGAAATGCTGTATGAACGCGTCGTCGAGGTGGACGAACGCCTGCGCGCCGACGGCAGCGTGGAGCAGTTGCTCGACACTGACAGCGTGGCCGATGCCCTGCGCGCGGCGCGCGAAGACGGCATTGACGCCGTGGCGATCGTGCTGATGCACGCCTGGGTGAACGCCGATCACGAGCTGGCGCTGGAAAAGGCCGCGCGCGAGGCGGGCTTTTCGCAGGTCTCGCTAAGCCACCGGGCCTCGCCGCTGATCAAGCTGGTCGGGCGAGGCGACACGACCGTGGTGGACGCCTATCTCTCGCCGATCCTGCGCCGCTACGTGGCGCGGGTGGCCGACGCGCTTGGGGCGACTCCGGCGGGGGAGGCCGGGCCGACGCTGCAATTCATGATGTCCTCGGGCGGGCTCACCGCGGCCGACCGTTTTCACGGCAAGGACGCCATCCTGTCGGGGCCCGCGGGCGGCGTCGTCGGTATGGCCGAAACCGGCCGCAAGGCGGGCTTCGACAAGGTCATCGGCTTCGACATGGGCGGCACCTCGACCGATGTGGCGCATTTTTCCGACGAGTTCGAGCGCGCCTTCGAGACCGAGGTCGCCGGCGTGCGCCTGCGCGCGCCGATGATGGAGGTGCATACAGTGGCCGCCGGGGGCGGCTCGGTGC
>JBAVQZ010000149.1:0-2995 GCA_049694515.1 Paracoccaceae bacterium
CGGCCGCCGGGGCGGCGGAGCAGGCCGGGCAGGCAGAGGGGCGTTGCGACAGCGTCGCCGGCATCGCCTAGCCTTTCACGTAAAGGTCGATGCGCTGGCGGAACGGGGTGCCGTCCGCCGCCGTGGCCTCCACCAGCATCATCCATTTGCCGCGGGTCAGATCGACCGGGGCGGAGTAGTTTCCAGCATACCCCGTGAACTTGGGGCGGACGTCGTCACGTGCCTCGGTCGTGCGCCCGATCAGAACGGTGAAATCCTTCGGGATCACCGCAGCGCCGTCCTGGCGCCGGAAGCTCAGCAGTACCTTGCCGTCGGCATAGCCGGTGTCCAGAACCCAGCCCAGAGCCTTCTGCTCGGCCAGCCGGGTGTCGAATTCCTGGCTGGCGACATAGCCGTTCTCGACCTCCAGCCCGGGGAATGTGTCTACGGCCATGAAGGCCATGTAGAAATTCACCGCGATGATGACGGCAAAGGCACCGGCAGTGAACAGGAATACCTTGCGGCCGGTCAGAGGCTTGGCGCTCATTGCTCTTCCCTTCCGTTGAACACGGTGTCGGTATAGGCGCGGGTCTGCGCCTCGGGGTCCTCGACCCAGATGCGGATCTCGCTGCGCGCGGCCTCGGCCGCGGGGGTGTCTGCGGGGGCGGTGACATAGACGCGCTGCAACTGGCTGGAGTCGGCGGGCACCGCGACGCTGGCATCCTTGGAGCCTTCCACCTCGACGTCATAGGGCTGATCGGCCGAGACGCTCAGCACGAAGGTCCGCTCCTCGCCCAGCTTGTTGCGAAGGCGCACGTCATAGGTGTTGCGGATGGAGCCGTCGGACATGGTCACGAACATCGGGTTGCGGACCGGCGACACGGTGAGGTCGATTTCCGAGCGCATGAAAAGCGCAACCAGCAGGCCCAGTCCGACCGCCGCCCACAGCGCGGTGTACAGGATGGTGCGCGGCCGGAAGATGTGCTTGAGAATCGGGCGCGGCGGGCTGCCGGCACGCTCGCGCGTCTCGTCGCTGAGTGCGATATAGTCGATCAGGCCGCGCGGCTTTCCGATCTTCGCCATCACGTCGTCGCAGGCGTCGATGCATAGCGCGCAGGTGATGCAGGCCAATTGCTGGCCATCGCGGATGTCGATGCCCATCGGGCAGACATTGACGCAGGCGTTGCAGTCGATGCAATCGCCAAGCTGGTCGGCGCCCTCGGCCTTGCGGTGCTTGCCGCGCGGCTCGCCGCGCCATTCGCGATAAGCCACGGTAATCGTGTCCTCGTCCATCATCGCGGCCTGGATGCGCGGCCAGGGACACATGTAGATGCAGATCTGCTCGCGCATGAAGCCGCCGAAGACGAAAGTCGTCAGCGTCAGAACCCCGATTGTCGCATAGGCAACCGGGTGCGCGTCGAAGGTCACAAGGTTCTTCAGCAGCGTGGGCGCGTCGGTGAAATAGAACACCCAGGCGCCGCCGGTCGCCACCGAGATCAGAAGCCAAAGCGCCCATTTCGTGCCCCTGAGCCTGATCTTGCGCGCGTCCCATTTGGCGTTCCACAGTTTGACACGCTTGTTGCGGTCGCCCTCGACCCACCGTTCGACAAGGATGAAGAGATCGGTCCAGACCGTCTGCGGGCAGGTATAGCCGCACCAGACCCGCCCCAGCGCCGAGGTGAACAGGAACAGCCCCAGCCCAGCCATGATCAGCAGCCCAGCAACAAAATAGAATTCATGCGGCCAGATCTCGATCCAGAAAAAGAAAAAGCGCCGGTCGGCGAGGTCCACCAGAACCGCCTGATCGGGCATGTGCGGGCCGCGGTCCCAGCGGATCCACGGAGTCAGGTAGTAGATGCCCAGCGTGACCGCCATGATCCACCACTTCAGGGTTCGGAACTTGCCGCTGACGCGGCGCGGAAAGATCGGCTCACGGGCGGAATAGAGGCGGTCTTGGGACTGGTCGGTCGAGCTCACGGACTCACTCCGGTATCGGGGCATTCTTTCGGCCCTTGTGGCAGGCCCATGATGCAGTCACCTTGACTTATGTCAAAAGGTGAATCGCAAATTCATGATGAGTCGGGTGCGCTGCTTTCGCGCACCTGACGCCGCAGCCAGGTCAGCAGGGCCTGCGCCGACGGGCGTAGCACGCCGGGGCGCGTGACCACGTAGTATCCGGTTTCGCCGGTTTTCTCCTCGAACAACACCTTCACGTTCCCGCTGGCGATGTCATCCTCGATGAAAGCGCGGGTGGTCGCGGCGATCCCCTCGCCGCGGCGCAAGGCATCGACCAGGAAGTTTCCGGGCAGATGCGTCATGCTGGCGACCCGTCCCGAAGTGACGCCGTGCGAGCGCAGCCATTCCGACGCCTCGTCGGTGCCAAGTTCCTGCAACCATGGATAGGCGAGCAGTTCGGCCGGGTCCGAAATCTTCTTGTCGCCGATCAATTCGCGCGCGGCGACGATCACGAAATCCGAGTCGAACAGCTTCTCGGCGTGAACGCCGTGCCAGTTGCCGTCGCCGAAGCGGATGGCGATGTCGATCCCGCCGGGGCTGAGATCGACGATGTCCGGCGTCGGGTTCAGCATGATGTCGATATCCGGGTGGCGTCGGCGGAAATCGCCGATTCGGGGCATCAGCCAGCTTGCGGTGAACATCGGCGTCGTCGATATCTGCAAGGGCCGCTCGGCGTCTGCTCCGGTCAGGCTGCGGACGCATTCGGCGATCTCGGCGAAGCCGTGGCCGACGGCCTCGGCCAGTTGCGCGCCCTGCGGTGTAAAGGTGATGCCCCGCCCCTCGCGCAGGATGAGTTTCAGCCCGAGATGCCTCTCAAGCACACGGATCTGTTGTGAAATCGCAGCATGGCTGACATTGAGGATAGCGCCCGCGCGGGTCATGCTCCGGGTCTCGGCCACCGCCGCAAGCGCCTTGAGCGCGCTGAGCGGCGGAAGAAGGCGAAAGTCCATCTGTAAGCCCCGGTTACATATCCAATTCTAATTGGCTCGCATGAATCGGC
>JBAVQZ010000150.1:0-2719 GCA_049694515.1 Paracoccaceae bacterium
ACCGGGATGCGCGCCGATCAGGCCGAGGACATCGTGCAGGACGTGCTGCTGACCGCCTGGCGCAAGGCGTCGATGTTCGATCCGGGGCGCGCGCAAGTCTCCAGCTGGATATACCAGATCGCCCGCAACCGGCAGGTGGATCTGGCCCGCAAGGAAAACCGCCCCGTTCCCGAGGATATTGCCGCGCCCGAAGAAAGCGAAGACGACGCCGGCCAGATCATGGCGCTGGAACAGGAGGCGGGACGTCTGAAAGCCGCGCTCGGCAATCTGGCCGAGGATCAGCGGATGGTCGTCGAAAAGGCGTATTTCGGTGAACTCACTCACACCGAAATACGCGAGCAGACAGGCCTTCCGCTGGGGACGATCAAATCCCGCATCCGCCTTGGACTGGAGCGCCTGCGCCACGAGTTGAAAGAACTGAGATAGAAATGTCGGAAATACATCATCACATACCGGAACGACTGCTCGCGGCCTATGCCTCGGGCGCCTTGCCGCATCCGTTCTCTCTGGTGGTGGCGTCGCATGTGTCGCTTTGCCCCGAATGCCGGGCGCGTCTGGGCGCGCATGAGCATGTCGGCGGCGCGGTGCTGGAGGATGTGGAGGCCGCGCCGGTGTCCGACGCCCTGAAGGACAGCATCCTTGCAAAGCTCGACCTGCCCGACGCGGCACCCGCGCCGCAGGGGCGGATGGGGGTCTATCCCGGCCCTGTGGCAACCGCGCTTCGGGGCCATCCGCCGAAATGGCGCTCGCTCGGCCTTGGCACGAAACAGTCGATCCTGCACAGCGGGCCTGAGGGCAGTGTGCGGCTGCTTTATATCCCGCCCGGCCAGGCGGTGCCCGATCACGGCCATAACGGGATGGAGCTGACGCTGGTCCTGCAAGGCAGCTTCGAGGACGATGAGGGCCGCTTCGGCGTTGGCGACGTCGAGGTGGCCGACGAAGAACTGGAGCATACCCCGGTGGCCGGCCCCGGCGCGCCCTGCATCTGCCTGGCCGCGACCGATGCGCCGCTGAAATTCAACAGCTTCCTGCCGCGCGTTCTTCAGCCTCTTTTCGGCATCTGAGGCTGCGTCACGCGAACGGGTCCGCCGGGTAGCGCACCGCTTCCAGGTAAAGCCCTTGCGGCGGGCACACCGGGCCGCAGGCGGCGCGGTCGCGCGCGTCCAACGCGGCTTTCACCTGCTCCGGCGCCCAGGCGCCTGCGCCGACCCGTTCCAGCGTGCCGACGATGCTGCGCACCTGGTTGTGCAGGAAGCTGCGCGCGCGCAGGTGAAAACGGAACTCGCGCCCGTGGGGGAGGTCGATGACCTCCACCTCCAGCGCGTCCAGCGTCTTGACAGGCGAAGCCGCCTGGCAGAGCGAGGCGCGGAACGTGGTGAAATCGTGCCTGCCCAGAAGGTGGCGTGCCGCCGCCTGCATCGGCTCAAGCTCCAGCGGGTTCTGCACCTGCCAGACCAGCCCGCGGTCATGCGTGACCGGCGCGCGGCGCGAGATCAGGCGGAACAGATATCGCCGCTCGACCGCCGAGAAGCGCGCGTGGAAACCGTCATCGACCCGCGCCGCGTGCACGATCGCCACCGGCGCGGGCTTCAGGTGAAAATTCAGCGCCTCGGACAGGCGGAACGGATCCCACGCCTTGCCCATGTCGCAATGCGCGACCTGGCCCAGTGCATGGACCCCGGCGTCGGTCCGCCCGGCGGCGGCGATGGAGGGGAGGTCGCGCTCCAGCTTCGCCAACGCGGCTTCCACCGCCCCTTGAACCGACGGCCGGTCGGCTTGGCGCTGCCAGCCGGAGAACGGCGTGCCGTCATACTCGATTTTCAGCGCATAGCGGGGCATGGCCCCCGTTAGCGCGCCGCGCCGGGCTTGGCAATCGGGCGATGCGCGCCTCCGGCCGTTGCGGGCCGTTTGCGCGAAGAGGCCCGCAAGGGACGATGAGCGGCTGGCGGTTCGGCGTTCAGGTCCCTATCTTGGGGCGGAAAGAATGAGGGCAGCCTTGGGTCTTGGTGACATCGCAGACAGTCTGACGCGCGGGATCGAGGGCGTCGGGAACACGGTTTCGGAGACATTCTTCGAACCGGTGATCCGCCTTGGCGTCACCGGCCTGTCGCGATCGGGCAAGACGGTGTTCATCACCTCGCTGGTGGCCAACCTGCTGAACCGCGAGCGGATGCCGCAACTCGTCGCCGCGTCCTCGGGCGCGATCCGCGCGGCCTATCTTCGGCCGCAACCCGACGACACGGTGCCGCGCTTCGATTACGAAACGCACCTGGCCGCGCTGACCGGCGACGCTCCGCGTTGGCCCGCCTCCACCCGCGCGGTGTCTGAGTTGCGCCTGTCGCTCAAGGTGCAGCCCGGCGGACTTTTCGGCGCTGTCTCGGGACCGCGCACCGTGCATCTGGACATCGTGGATTACCCCGGCGAATGGCTGCTGGACCTGTCCTTGCTGGACAAGAGTTATGACGAGTGGTCGGCCGAAACGCTCGCCCGCGCGAAAGGCCGCCCCTCGGCGCAGGACTTCCGCAGGGCGGCGCAGGAGGCCGATGGCGGCGCGCCGCTGGAAGAGACACAGGCCCAGCAGCTTGCCGCGCTCTTCACCGAGTATCTGACCGCGGCGCGAGAGGCCGGTTTTTCCGACTGCACGCCGGGCCGTTTCCTGCTGCCGGGCGAGTTGGCGGGCAGCCCCGTGCTGACCTTCGCGCCGCTGCCGCCGCTGGCC
>JBAVQZ010000151.1:0-6247 GCA_049694515.1 Paracoccaceae bacterium
ATTACCAGACCATGGTCAGCGACCTGACCGGACTGGAGATCGCGAACGCCTCGCTGCTGGACGAGGCGACCGCCTGTGCCGAGGCGATGACCATGGCCCAGCGCGTGGCGAAATCGAAGGCCACGGCGTTCTTCGTGGACGAGAACTGCCACCCGCAGAACATCGCGGTGATGAAAACGCGGGCCGAGCCGCTGGGGATCGAGGTGATCGTCGGCGACCCGGCCGGCGACCTGGACCCCTCGAAAGTGTTCGCCGGCATCTTTCAGTATCCCGGCACCTATGGCCATCTGACCGATTTCACAGACGCGATTTCGGGCCTGCACGAGCACAAGGCGCTTGGCATCGTCGTGGCCGATCCGATGGCACTGACCCTGCTGAAAGAGCCCGGCGCGATGGGCGCGGACATCGCCGTGGGATCGACCCAGCGATTCGGCGTGCCGCTGGGCTATGGCGGGCCGCACGCGGCCTACATGGCGTGCCGCGATGCCTATAAGCGCGCGATGCCCGGGCGGATCGTCGGCGTGTCGGTGGACAGTCACGGCAACACCGCCTATCGCCTGTCGCTGCAAACGCGCGAGCAGCATATCCGGCGCGAGAAGGCCACCTCGAACGTCTGCACCGCGCAGGCGCTGCTGGCGGTGATGGCAAGTTTCTATGCCGTGTTCCACGGCCCCAAGGGCTTGAAGGCCATCGCCCAGCGCATCCATTTCAAGACCGTGCGGATGGTCGAGGGGCTGGAAGAGGCCGGCTTTACCGTCGAGCCGAAGGCGTTTTTCGACACCGTCACCGTCGATGTCGGCCCGATGCAGGGCGTGATATATCAGGCGGCGCTGGCGCGCCGGATCAACCTGCGCCGGATCGGCAAGACCAAACTGGGTATCACGCTGGACGAAACCACCCGATCGGCCAGTATCGAGAACCTCTGGGCCGCCTTCGGCATCGACCGCAGGGACGATCCCGGTCAAACCCGCTTCCGCGCGCCCGAGGCGTTGCACCGGCAGAGCGACTACCTGACGCACCCGGTCTTTCACATGAACCGCGCCGAGACCGAGATGATGCGCTACATGCGCCGCCTGGCCGACCGCGACCTGGCGCTGGACCGGGCGATGATCCCGCTTGGCTCCTGCACCATGAAACTGAACGCGGCGGTCGAGATGATGCCGATCTCATGGCCCGAATTCTCGAACATGCACCCCTATGCGCCGGCTGATCAGGCGCAGGGCTATGCCGAGGTGGTCAGGGACCTGTCCGAGAAGCTGTGCCAGATCACCGGCTATGACGCGATGTCGATGCAGCCCAATTCGGGCGCGCAGGGCGAATATGCCGGTCTTCTGACCATCGCCGCGTATCACCGCGCCAATGGCGAGGCGGAGCGCGACATCTGCCTGATCCCGACTTCGGCGCACGGCACCAACCCGGCCTCGGCGCATATGGCGGGCATGAAGGTCGTGGTCGTGAAATCCGCCGAGAACGGGGATATCGACCTGGAGGATTTCCGCGCCAAGGCCGAGGAGGCGGGCGACAAGCTGGCCGCCTGCATGATCACCTACCCCTCGACCCACGGCGTTTTCGAGGAAACCGTGCGCGAGGTCTGTGACATCACCCACCAGCATGGCGGGCAGGTCTATCTGGACGGCGCCAACCTCAACGCGCTGGTCGGGCTGGCCAAGCCCGGCGAGATCGGCAGCGACGTGAGCCACCTGAACCTTCACAAGACCTTCGCCATCCCGCATGGCGGCGGTGGTCCGGGCATGGGGCCGATCGGCGTGAAACGGCATCTTGAGCCTTATCTGCCCGGCGATCCGATGACAGGCGGCGGCGCGGGGCCGGTCTCGGGCGCGCCGTTCGGCTCGGCCTCGATCCTGCTGATCTCCTGGGCCTATTGCCTGGCGATGGGCGGCGCGGGGCTGACACAGGCCACGAAGGTCGCGATCCTCAACGCCAACTACATCGCCAAGCGGCTGGAGGGGGCCTACGACGTGCTCTACAAAGGCCGCGGCAACCGGGTGGCGCATGAATGCATCATCGACACCCGCCCCTTCGGTGACAGCGCTGATGTCACCGTTGACGACATCGCCAAACGGCTGATCGACAACGGCTTCCACGCGCCCACGATGAGTTGGCCGGTAGCGGGCACCCTGATGGTTGAGCCGACCGAGAGCGAGACCAAGGCCGAACTGGACCGGTTCTGCGACGCGATGCTTGCGATCCGCGAAGAGATCCGCGCCGTCGAGGCGGGCGAGATGGACGCGGCGAACAATCCACTGAAGCACGCGCCGCACACGGTCAACGACCTCGTCGCGGACTGGGACCGTCCCTATGGCCGCGAGCAGGGCTGCTTCCCGCCCGGCGCGTTCCGGGTGGACAAGTACTGGCCGCCGGTGGGCCGGGTGGACAACGTCTATGGCGACCGGCATCTGGTCTGCACCTGCCCGCCGGTGGAAAGCTACGCCGAGGCGGCCGAGTAGATCACAAACCCGACAGGGCGCGCACGCGCGCCCTGTCTTCCTCCAGCGCCAGGGCACCTTCGGCATGCGCCAGGGCGCGCCGGGCCATGTCCTCGGCCGCCCGCGCCATCGCCTCATCATGACCGCCGCGCAGGGTGTTGAGCGCCGACTGCAGCCTCAGCGCCACCTCGACCATCCCGGCACCGTCGCGGGCGATGGCGTCAAAAGCCTCCAGGATCATGTCAGCCTCGGTGATAGGCGGCGCCCAGATCAGCTTGTGCGCCAGGCGGACGGCCGCCTCAGGCTTCTCGACAGGCAGCGACAGCAGCCTTTCCAGCCGCCCGATCACGTCGATCGCGGTGCCCGGGTCGTTCATCCCCGGCGACAAAGCACGCGAGGCGATCTCGGAAAGCACGAGGAGCGCGAAACCCGCATCCTGATCGAAGGTCCGCAAATCGCTGATGTAAAAGGCCGCGCGCATCGCGTCGGCCAGCGCGTCATCGGCGGCGGTGGCCCGTGCCAGCGGCTCTCCCTGAACCACGAAGCTGCCCGGCGTGGCCACGAGGAAAATCTCGGCCTCATGCGCCTCGGCCGTCTCGGTCAGGCCGGGCATGTCGATGAACTGCACATATCCGCCGCGATGGGCGCTGATGGGCGCGGCGTCGCCGGGCACGTGGACACCTTCTGTCAGCGGCCGCGCGCCAAGGCTGGGCGCGGCCCGGCGCATGTCCAGCGTCTTGCGCGCCCGCGCCTCGACCAGACGGATGGTCTCGTCCATGCTGCCCAGGCGCGACAGATGCTCGATCCAGCGCAGGATCGCCAGAACGACCAGCGTGACAACCGCGACGGTGAAGAAGAACACGACGACGGAGGCGCGCGCGCCATAGACCCCGGCCCGGAACAGGATGATCGACACCAGCGCGAAGATGAACGCCCCCAGGAACGTCGCCAGAACCGTCTGTGTCGTCGAATCCTCAAGCAGAAGCCGGTGAGACCGCGGTGTGACCTGGCTGGCCGCCTGCATGTGCGCCGTCACCATGACCGACAGCGAGAACGTGGTCACCGCCAGCATCGAGGTGGCGAGGATATTGAGCAGCGGCATCACCGCCTCCTCGCCGAAACGCGCCTCCAGCGAGTGCGGGATGTACGGTTCCAGCAAGCCCGCCATCGCCGCCGCCAGCACGGCCAGAAAGGCGATCAGGGTGACGCGCAGCCAAAGCTCGCGCGACAGGCGGATGAATTGCCAAAGACGTTTCGAGATCATGTCGCCACTTTCCAAAGGGTTGCGTGCAGCCTACAGCCACCCGGTTGGCGCGGTCCACCGCCGCGTTGGCCTGTGCAGATATGCCCTTGCAAAAAGCCCTTGGCCAACAGATATATTCCAAATGTCGAATATCATGGAGGCTCGGCCATGGCTGCCAGTCTGAAACTCGTCTGCCACTCCTGCGGAAGCACGAACCGGGTGCCCGAGAACAAGCTCGGCGCCGGGCCCAAATGCGGCACTTGCGGCGCAAAGCTGAATGACGGCAAGGTGCGTGACCTCGACGTCGCGCTTCTGAAGAAAAGCGCGAGCACCGACGATGTGCCCCTGCTGGTGGATTTCTGGGCTCCATGGTGCGGCCCCTGCCGGATGATGGCGCCGCAATTCGCCCAGGCCGCCCAGGCACTGGCGCCGAACGCACGGCTGGCCAAGATCGACACCCAGGCCCACCCCGAGGTGAGCCAGCGCCACGACATCCGCGGCATTCCCGCGCTGATCCTGTTCCAGGGTGGGCGCGAGGTGGCGCGACTGGCGGGCGCACGCCCCGCTGCGGACATCGAGGCGTTCGTGCGCTCGAAAGCCCGTATGCCCGCTTGACAATGCCAAGGCTTTGCGCCAAACGGGCGCCGGTCGGGGCCGTAGCTCAGTCGGGAGAGCGCGTCGTTCGCAATGACGAGGTCAGGGGTTCGATTCCCCTCGGCTCCACCAAATCAACTATATCTTTTTGAATTTGAGACTTGGAGCAAGTCATTGCGCATCATTGACCAAGCTCGCCGGCCGATGCCCGGCTCATCGTTCTCCGCTTGAGTCGGCGCTTACCTGAGGGCCGACAAGAGCTGGGCGCGAACAGACGTTCTCCTTGACCCTGATTGTGCCATTGAATATGTCTCGATCTCACTGAGCGGGTATGGTGTAATGGTAGCGCCCCAGCCTTCCAAGCTGGTCGTGCGGGTTCGATTCCCGCTACCCGCTCCAGCCGCTCACCAAGACGCGACCATGTGCTCCTTGTTGTCCCGCGCCCGAGGTTCTAAGACGGGGCCGGACAGAGGGGATGCGCACGCATGGCAAGAAGAGACAGCCTGAGCGCCGAGGAGCGTGAAAAATCCAAGCATGTTGGGGCCCTGAAAGGGCTCGGCCCGTTCATCGCGCCCTATAGGGTGCTCGTGGTGCTGGCGGGGCTGGCGCTGGTGCTTACGGCGAGCGTTTCGCTGATCCTGCCGCTGGCGGTGCGCAGGGTCGTGGACGGGTTCGGTAGCGAGAACGCGCAGCTTCTGGACAGTTATTTCGCTGCCGCGCTGGGCATCGCCGCGCTGCTGGCGCTGGGCACCGGGCTGCGCTACTACCTCGTCACCCGACTGGGCGAACGGGTTGTGGCCGACATCCGCAAGTCGGTCTTCGCCCGCATGATCGGGATGAGCCCGGCCTTCTACGAACGGATCATGACCGGCGAGGTTCTGAGCCGGATCACCACGGACACCACGCTGATCCTGTCGGTGATCGGCTCGTCGGTGTCGGTGGCGCTGCGCAACGTGCTGATCTTCCTCGGCGGCCTGGTCCTGATGCTGCTGACTTCGGCAAAGCTGGCCGGGCTGGTCCTGCTTCTGGTGCCGGTGGTGATCGTGCCGATCATCGTGCTGGGCCGCCGCCTGCGGCAGCTGGGGCGCGAGAACCAGGACTGGATCGCCAACTCCTCCGGCTCGGCCTCCGAGGCGCTGTCGTCGGTGCAGACGGTGCAGGCCTTCACGCACGAGGAACCCAGCCGGCGCAGCTTCGCCGAGGTGACGGAACAGGCCTACCGCTCGGCCAAGAAGCGGATCGGCACCCGCGCGGTGATGACGGTGATCGTGATTTTCCTGGTCTTCGCCGGCGTGGTCGGCGTGCTGTGGATCGGCGCGCGCGACGTGCGCGCGGGCGCAATGAGCGTGGGCGAGCTGGTGCAGTTCGTGATCTATTCGGTCATGGTGGCCGGCGCCGTCGGCGCCCTGTCCGAGATCTGGGGTGAGTTGCAGCGCGCGGCAGGGGCCACCGAAAGGCTGGTTGAGCTTCTGAACGCCGCCGACAGCGTGACCGATCCGGCGCGGCCGAAGTCGCTGCCCCAGCCGGTCACCGGCGCGATCGCCTTTGAGGATGTCACTTTCCACTATCCCACGCGCCCAGACCAGTCGGCGCTGGAAGGGATCGACCTGAAGGTCAGCCCCGGCGAAACGGTGGCGCTGGTGGGCCCGTCGGGCGCGGGGAAATCCACCATCATCCAGCTTCTGCTGCGCTTCTACGATCCGCAAAGCGGGCGGATCACCCTGGACGGCGTGGCGCTGAACGAGGTCGCGCGCAGCGATTTCCGCCGCCACGTGGCGCTGGTGCCGCAGGACCCCGTGATCTTCGGCACCACGGCGCGCGAGAATATCCGCTTCGGCCGGCCCGACGCCAGCGATGCCGAGGTGGAGGCCGCCGCGCGTGCCGCCGCGGCGCATGAGTTCCTGGCAAAGCTGCCCGACGGCTATGACAGCCAGGTGGGCGAGCGCGGCGTGATGCTCTCGGG
>JBAVQZ010000152.1:0-2000 GCA_049694515.1 Paracoccaceae bacterium
CGACCGCGCCCACGGGCACCTCGCCGCGGGCGGCGGCGGCGCGGGCTTCCTCCAGCGCGGCCTGCATATGGCTTGTGAACGGGCTCATCCCCGTTTCATGCCCTGCCCGGCCCGGCGGGCACAAGACGCTTTCGCTTTGCCGTGCAACCGCATAAAGGGGGCGGCATGAACACCGACACCCCTCCGGGCGAGCGCATCGCCAAGGTTCTCGCCCGTTCCGGCATCGCCTCGCGCCGCGAAGCCGAACGGATGATCGAGGCCGGCCGCGTCAGCGTTAACGGCCGCAGGATCGACAGCCCGGCGCTGAACGTCACGGAAAGCGACAAGATCACCGTGGACGGCACGCCGCTGGCCGCGCCGGAACCGCCGCGTCTGTGGCTCTATCACAAGCCGGCGGGCCTGGTGACCACCGCGCGGGACGAGAAGGGCCGCAAGACCGTGTTCGACGCCCTGCCCGAGGACATGCCGCGGGTGATGTCTGTCGGACGGCTGGACCTCAATTCCGAGGGGCTGCTGCTTCTGACCAACGACGGAGAGATCAAGCGGCGGCTGGAGTTGCCCTCGACCGGCTGGCTGCGCCGCTACCGGGTGCGGGTGAAGGGCGCGCCCGAGGACAAGGCGCTGGAGCCGCTGCGCCGCGGCATCAAGCTGGACGGCGAGAAGTTCCAGGCGATGGAAGTGACGCTCGATCGCCAGCAGGGCGCCAACGCCTGGCTGACCATCGGCATCCGCGAGGGGCGCAACCGCGAGATCCGTCGCGCGATGGAAGCGGTGGGATTGGTGGTCAACCGGCTGATCCGCGTCTCCTATGGCCCGTTCCGACTGGGCGACATGAAGCCGGGCGCGGTGGAGGAGATCCGTCCGCGCGTCCTGCGCGATCAACTCGGCCTCGACAAGGATTTCAAGCCGGCCGGAAAGATGAAACCGCGCGTCACCCGGCGGCCGCGCCGCGCCACATGAAAATGCGCCGCTTGCCGTAAGCGGCACGCTGTGGCTTCCTGCACCTGACACGGTTTGCAAACGGAGTGCGCGGCATGGCCGACCTTTTCACGATCCAGAACCTCGGCAATCTGCTGATGTTGTGCTTTCTTCAGGCGGTACTGGGCTTTGACAACCTGCTGTATATCAGCATCGAAAGCCGCCGCGCGCCGGTGGCCCAGCAGCGCGCCGTGCGGTTCTGGGGGATCACCATCGCGGTCGTTCTGCGCATCGCGCTTCTCTACATCATGGTTCACCTGATCGGCACGCTGTCCGAGCCGTTTTTCGTGATGGGCTGGACCGGCGTGCTGGAAGGCGGCGTGAATTTCGCGACGCTGGTCTTCATCGGCGGCGGAATCTTCATCATCTACACCGCGGTGAAAGAGATCGGCCGGATGCTGTCGGTCGAATATCTGGACAGCGATGTCGAGGGCAGAGCCGGCAAGTCGGGCCTGCGCGTTCTGGGACTGATCCTGCTGATGAACCTCATCTTCAGCTTCGATTCCGTCCTGTCGGCGCTGGCCATCACGGATGTGTTCCCGATCCTCGCGGTCGCGATCGTCCTGTCGGGGGTGGCGATGGTTCTTTTGGCCGACGGGGTGACGATGTTTCTCGAGAAGAACCGCATGTACGAGGTGCTCGGCCTGTTCATCCTGCTGATCGTCGGCGTGGTGCTGCTGGGCGAGGCCGGACCGGCGGCGGCCCACGCGATGCATGACGACACGCTGCAACTGCGGTTTTTCGGCTACGAGCTGATCCCGATGTCCAAGACCACATTCTATTTCGCGGTGATCGTCCTGTTTGCGGTCGAGGTGCTGCAATCGCGCTATTCGCGCCGGCTGAAAGCGGAGCGCCGGGCCGAACAAAGCCGGTCCCGTTGAGCGCGCCGCGCTTTCATGAGGCGGTCGCATCGCTTATACAGGCCGAGGTCGAGAACGAGGGAAAGACGATGTCGGACAGCGGCCTGCAAAAGATGGCCTTCTTCCTGCTTCTGGCGCTGATCCTTTATGTCACCGTTTCGG
>JBAVQZ010000153.1:0-1871 GCA_049694515.1 Paracoccaceae bacterium
GCACCTCGCCTACTGTGATCGAAAGCCGGGTCAGTTCGGGGTCGTGCACATCGCCGCGCATCAACACGTCCGACAGGGTGCGGCGGATCAGCTCGCCCACGCGAAGCTGGCGTT
Source organism: Paracoccaceae bacterium (assembly GCA_049694515.1). Lineage (GTDB taxonomy): Bacteria > Pseudomonadota > Alphaproteobacteria > Rhodobacterales > Rhodobacteraceae > JADQCB01. The sequence goes on from JBAVQZ010000153.1 coordinate 115, forward strand.
GCGACGGGCCCGATCCGGAGGTGTAGCTGTTCTTCGCCATGGGCCAGCATCTATGCCTTGGCGCGCCGCGCTGCAAGCGGGCTTTGCCAAGGCGCCGCCGCTCGGCTAAACCGGGCCGAGTTCTGAATGGGAGACGACGATGACCGACCGCCCCGGAATTGTGATCGCCGGCGCCTCGGGCCGGATGGGACGGATGCTGATCCGTACCGTGCTTGACAGCGATGCCGCGATGCTGGCGGGCGCTATCGAACGTGAGGGCAGCGCGTGGATCGGCCGCGACGCAGGCGCGCTTGTCGGCGGCGGCGATCTGGGCGTCACCGTCACCGACGACCCGGCGGCCGCGCTTGATGGCGCGCAGGCGGTGATCGATTTCACTGCTCCCGCGGCGACCGTCGCTTTGGCGCAACTGGCCGCTGGGGCGGGTGTGGTGCACGTGATCGGCACCACCGGGCTGACGGACGAGGACCTTGAAAAACTTTCCGCCGCCGCGCGTGACGGCGTCATCGTGCGCGCGGGCAACATGAGCCTCGGCGTCAATCTGCTGGTGCAGCTCACGCGCAAGGTCGCCGAGGCGCTGGACGCCGATTACGACATCGAGGTGATCGAGGCGCATCACCGCCACAAGGTGGACGCACCATCGGGCACCGCGCTGATGCTGGGCGCCGCCGCCGCCGTAGGTCGCGGGGTGGAACTGTCTCAGATCGAGGATCGCGCGCGCGATGGCATCACCGGCGAACGGGAGCGCGGCCATATCGGTTTTTCGTCGATCCGCGGCGGCGACATCGTGGGCGAGCATGACGTGCTTTTCGCTGGCGCGGGCGAACGGGTGATCCTGCGCCATGTCGCGACCGACCGCGGCATCTTCGCGCGAGGCGCGCTGAAGGCCGCGCTTTGGGGCCAGGGCCGGGCGCCCGGCGAATACAGCATGGCAGACGTGCTGGGTTTCTGACTGATCCGCGTGGGTGGCGCGACCGTATCCCGAATTGAAAGGGGATGCGATGCGCGCCTGCCTTCTGACCTTGCTCCTTATCGCCGCGCCGGCGCTGGCCGACGGGTTTCAGCCCGTGGCCACGAAGGCGGGGTTTCTGGATCTGGTCGCCGGCAAGGACTTGAAACGCTTCGGAATACGGCTCACGGTCACGCGTGACGGCGCAATCGGAGGTCGGGCTTTCGGACTGCCCGTCACGGGAAGTTGGCGCTGGAAAGACGGCTTTTTCTGCCGTGAACTGACCTACACCAGCGGCGCCCTTGCCGAGAACTGCCAGGTCGTTCTGGTTGACGGGGCCACCCTGCGTTTCATCGCGGACAGGGGCGCGGGCGACACTGCCGATCTGCGGATCGACTGACCGCGTCAGAAGTCGATGGCGAGGCCCTTCTTCTCCCAATCGCCATAACGCACCGGCTCGGGGCCGTCGCGGCCGCCAAGCTCCTTGGGCAGGGCCGCCTGTTTCGCAGCCTTGCGGCGCTCTTCGGCCTCGGCCAGGGCGCGGATCGCTTCGGGCGGCAGGGGTGTCTGGCTGTCGTCGCTCATCTCTCGCCTCCTTGTCGGCCTACGCCCCTTGATATACGCGGGCGCTCAGGGACGGCAAGCGCAGAGGGGTGCGGCAGATGGCAGATGGCTTCGACAGGGCGCGCGGCGCCGCGGCCGACCTGCTGCACCGGGTGCTGGAAGAGCAACGGCAGATTTCCGACCTGACGGGCGAGAATGGCCCGCTGACCGCGCTGGAGCCGTCCGACCGGGCCCGCGCCCTGCGCCT
>JBAVQZ010000154.1:0-10608 GCA_049694515.1 Paracoccaceae bacterium
GGCTGCGCCAGATCGGCAAGCACACAGGCGAAGTCCACCAAAGCGTCAGCATCTGTCGGTTTTTCGCCCAACTGCATGTTTTTTCCCGATCCTGAACACGTCCCGATCCTTTGTCGGTCCGGGTTTAAAAAAAAGTAGACAAAAAGCACAAAAATGCAAGACTGCACAAATATCCCCAAACCGCGCATGCCACGAGCCGTGCGGAAAGGGCAAAAACGACAAGGGTGGGAGCGTCTGCTTTCAAGGGTCGCAGCGACGGCTTGGGCAAACAAACCCGTCGGGCAAACGACCAACATGGAGTGAGAATGATGAAGAAATTGATTCAGACAATCGGGGCATCGGCCCTTGCGATCGGCGCGGCCACGGCCGCCTGCGCCGGGTCGATCACCGTCTACACGGCGCTCGAGGAAGAAGAGATCGCCGGCTATGTCGACGCCGCGAAGAAGGCCATGCCGGATATCGAGATCAACGTTCTGCGGCTGTCCACCGGCAAGCTGGGCGCCCGCATTCTGGCCGAGGCCGACAACCCGCAAGCCGATGTCATCTGGGGCTGGGCCGTCACCGCGATGATGGACCCTCGGATTCTGGAAATGCTCGAACCCTACAAGGCCGAGGGCGTCGACGTGCTGGGCGACGCCTTCCGCGATCCGCAGGACCGCTGGTTCGCGCCCATCGGGTACATGGGGGCCTTCTGCGTAAATACCGCGCGGCTGGAGGAAAAAGGGCTACCGATGCCCACCAGCTGGCAGGACCTCGAAAATCCTGCCTTCAAGGACGAAATCCTGATGCCCGATCCGAATTCCTCGGGCACGGGCTACCTGCACGTCAACGCGGTTCTGCAGACGATGGGCGAAGAGGCCGGATGGGCCCAGCTCGAGGCGATCGATCCGAACATGGCGCAATATACCTCTTCGGGTTCGAAGCCCTGCAAGTCGGCCCGCGTCGGCGAATACACCGTGGGGATTTCGCTGGCCTTCACGGCAATGCAGTCCATCGAAGAGGGTTACCCCCTTGCCATGGTTTTCCCCAAGGGCGGCGTCGGCTACGAACTCGAAGCCTCCGGCCTGATGGCCAGCAGCGACAACAAGGCGGACGCCCGGAAGTTCCTCGACTGGACCATGTCGGATCAGGCCACTGCGCTTTACAGCCAGTACAAGGCGCTGATTACCATCCCCGGCGTCAAGAGCCAGGCCGCGACTGATGAAATGGGGATGCCGGACGACATCGGTGACATTCTCGCCGACGTCGATTTCTCGGCCTCCGCCAAGAATCAGGTTGCGGTCAAAAAGACGTGGCGGGAAAAATTCGGGCGTTGACCTGGCGGCCCGACGAAGAGACCGCTTTTCGCCAGGCTTTTCCAATTGGGGCCGGCGCCTGACATCGGCGCCGGTCCATGCCCCACGCAAGTGAAGAAAATCCGCTCATGTATCTCGCAGCCCGCAACGTGACCAAGACTTTCGGCAATTTCACTGCTCTGGACGACGTTTCGATATCCATAGAACGCGGCGAATTCGTGTGCCTTCTGGGGCCCAGCGGCTGTGGCAAGACCACCTTGCTGCGCCTGATCGCCGGGTTGGCCGAGCTCGACAAAGGTGAAATTCTTCTGGAGGACGAAAACCTCTCGGCCACGCCGGCGCGCAAGCGCGGTTTCGGTATCGTGTTTCAGTCCTATTCCCTGTTCCCAAACATGACGGTGGCCGAAAACATCGGCTATGGCCTGAAAATCCGCAATACGCCCCCCAAAGACATCGCGGCCCGGGTCGAGAGCCTGCTGGATCTTATCAAACTGCCGGAATTGGCCGACCAGTTCCCCTGGCAACTATCCGGCGGGCAGCAACAGCGCATCGCGTTGGCCCGCGCCATCGCCGTGGAACCCCGCGTATTGCTGCTGGACGAACCGCTTTCGGCGCTTGATGCCAAGGTGCGCGGCGAACTGCGCATCGAAATCTCGCAGTTGCAACGCAAACTGGGCATCCCAACCCTGATGGTCACTCACGATCAGGAAGAGGCGCTTGCCCTCGCCGACAAGATCATCTGCATGAACCACGGCTCGATCGTGCAGGCGGGCAGCCCCGAGGACCTGTATCACCGCCCCGCCACCCGGTTCGTGGCGGATTTCATGGGCACCAGCAATCTCATTGAAACAGCCCGCGCGCGCGACGTGCAGCCCGATCTTCTGACCACCCGCCCCGAGGGTGCGGACGCGGCCTTCATCGGCTGTATCCGCCCCGAACAGATTACCATGACCCCCGCCGATGACGGACGCGCCACCGTGCGATCAATCAGTTTCCTGGGCAACCTGCGCCGCATCGTGGTCGACGATCCGCTCGGGTCCCTCACCGTCGAAACCCATGGCACGGTCGATTGCCGCGAAGGGCAGACGGTCAACCTCACGATCGCGCCCGAGGTCTGCACCTGGGTTGCCAATGACGACACATCCGAGGCCCCGCGATGAGCGCGCGCGGCGGTAGCGCCGCCGGCGCGGCCCGCGCCCCTCGCTTCGATGGCGACAGGTTTCTGACATGGATCTGCGTGGGCCTTCCCACGACCGGCCTGTTGCTGTTCTTCGTCTACCCGATGGTCATCGTCTTCGTTAAGTCGATCACCGATCTCGACGGCGTCTATACCCTGCAGAACTATTCCGACGTCCTGCAATCCGGCGGCTTCTGGCGGGCGACACGCCATTCGATGGTCATGGGCTTCTCGACCACGGCGATCAGCGTCCTTCTGGGCTTCGTCATCGCGCACGGGCTGCATCGCTGTGCCTTCCGGGGCAAGCGCCTGATCCGGGCTGCCATCGTCCTGCCACTTCTGGCCCCATCACTGGTGCAGGCGCTAGGCCTGATCTTCCTTTTGGGGCGCAACGGAGTGGTCAATCGCTTTTTCGGCCTCGAAATGGACATCTACGGGTTCTGGGGCCTGCTGATCGCCGATACCCTCTATGCGCTGCCGCAAGCGGTGATGATCATCGGCGCCTCTCTGGTGCTGCTTGACGCCCGCACCTACGAGGCCGCCGAGGTGACGGGCGCCTCGCCCGCGAGGCAGTTCCGCGACCTGACCCTTCCCGCCTCGCGCTTCGGCATCCTGAATGCCGCCTTCGTGGTGTTCATCATCACCATTACCGATTTCGGCAACGCGGCAGTGATCGGCGGCGACTATTCGGTCCTGGCCACCGAGATCTACGCGCAGGTCATTGGCCAGCGCAATTTCAACATGGGCGCGGTCGTGGGAATCATGCTCCTGCTGCCGACCGTCGCGGCCTATTACATCGAGCGCCAGGCGATGAAACGCCAGCAGGGCCGGCAGGCCGGCAGCGCGCTGCCTTTCGTGCCGCGTTTCACGGCGCTGCGCGACCTGCCGATGGCCGGGCTTTGCTTTGCGATATGCGCGGCCATCGTGGCGACTCTCGGCATCGTCGTATTCGCCAGCTTCGTGCGCCTGTGGCCCTACAACTACGAACTGACCACCCGGCATTACGACATCACGCTGGCGGGGGGATATTCCTCGCTCTGGATCACCATCGTCATTTCGGTCATGGCGGCGGCCGGCGGAACCCTTGCCGTGTTCCTTCTGGGTCTCGGCCTGCGCCGCCTTCCCGAGCGGATGGCGCAGCCGCTGCAAGTTCTGGCGGCAATGCCCGCAGCCGTGCCGGGCATGGTGCTGGGCCTCGCCTACATACTGACGTTCAATTCCACTGCGACACCGCTCTACCTGCTCTATGGCACGGCCGCGCTGATCGCCATCGTGAACTTCTACCACTATCATACGCAGGCTTTCCTGACCACGATGACCGGCTTTCGGCAGCTTCCCGGCGCCTACGAGGAAGCGGCCAGCAGCCTCGGCGCGGGGCTGGGGCGCATCGCCGCAAACGTGATCGCGCCCTTCATCGCGCCGATGCTGGTTTCGGTATTCTTCTTCATCTTCATGCGCTCCATGGTCACGCTGTCGGCGGTGGTGTTCCTCACCACCCCGGAGCTCAGCGTTGCTGCCGTCACGATCATGCGGCTCGACGATGCCGGCCTCACTTCGCAGGCCGCCGCCTTCTCGACCTGCCTGATGGGCGTTGTCACGATTGCCCTGTTGGGCATGAAGGGGATACTGGCCTATCTGGGCCGCAAGAAATCATTCGGCTCTGCAGGATAGGTCATCCCATGTGGTCTAAGGAACGACACAAGCGAATCCTGCATGTTCTGGAGGCGAGCGGGCAGATCAGCGCCCACGATCTCGCCGCCATGCTCGGTGTCTCGCGGGAAACGGTGCGCCGCGATCTGGTCGATCTCGAGGATGACGGCCTGATCGACCGCGTCCATGGCGGCGCGCTTCTGTCGCAGGCCTGCGTCGAACCGCCTTTCCGCAAACGCAAGGACAAACAGATCAGGGCGAAACAGGACATCGCCCGAAAGGCCGTCGATCTGGTCCTGCCGGGGCAAACCGTTCTCGTGGATGCGGGCACGACCACGTCGGTCTTCGCGCAGGAACTCGCGAAACTCACCGGTATCACGGTCATTACCAATTCGATCGACATCGCCACGACCATTCAGACTTCCGGAAATAAAATCGAACTGCTGCTCCTGGGCGGCGCCGTCGTCAGCGACGTTCCGGCCACCTACGGCGAGCTCACGCTTTCGGAAATCCGCCGCTTTCATGCGGATCTGGCTTTCGTCGCCCCGGTCGCGCTGGACGGCGAAAAAGGCGCCTTCGACTTCGACCTCCACGAGGCTGCGGTGGCCGGCGCCATGATAGACCAGTCCGGGGAAGCCGTTCTTCTCGTCGATCATACCAAGCTGGGCCAGACGAGCCGCGTGAAGTACTGTGACCCGGCGCAGATCGACGTGCTTGTCACCGACAAGTCCGCGCCAGAGGCCGCGCTGCAGGCCTTTCGGGATCGGGGCACGCGCGTCATAGTGTGACAGCCGCGCCGGGCGACTGGCGGCGCGTGTTGCCTTGGCACACAGTTGGTTGTCTGCCAAAATGTTCAACCGACGCTGTCGTTCTGTAAGTAGTCGCAAAAAACAGCGCCGAAACAAAGTCTGCACACCAGAATTGACCTGATCGCGTGTGACGTTGCTCGCCGCCCGAAGTTGGCGAATGCTGTGGCAAGACTCAAAGAGAATTTCGAATGAGCGAAAAACATGGACTTGATGCGACCGATATTCGCATTCTGAACGCAGTTCAGAAGCACGGCCAATTAAGCAAGACCAAACTCGCCGAGATCGTGAACCTGTCGTCGACACCTTGCTGGGCTCGATTGACCAGGTTGAAGGCGGCCGGTTTCATACGCGGGTATCACGCTGACATCGCGCTCAATCGGATCGCTGATTTTACCCAGGTTATCGTGACCGTCTCGTTGACGCATCACCGCCGACCGGATTTCGACAGGTTCGAGGCCCGTATCCGCGACATAGACGAAATCACGCAATGCATCGCCACGGGCGGCGGCATGGATTACGTCATGACCGTTTTCGTTCCCAGTCTCTCGGTCTTCCAGGACCTGATGGACGACTTGCTGTCGGCCGATCTCAGCATTGACAGATACGTCACCTACATCGCGACTCGGCAGGTGAAATCCGGTCACCCGAACCTCGCCAAACTGGCAGCCAGGACTGCCCGTTAGGATGACGCGACCGATCGGTCTGACGCGCACTTCGAAACCGGCCCGATCGGTCTCGCGCGGGGCCGATTTTCAGGACACGCTCAGGCGCGCAAACTGTTAGTTTCCGTCCATTGTTAAACATGCCGCGGTAATTTCTACCGGTAGGCAAAAAAGGTTGATGACATGACTCAATCGCATGATTTCGGCTTCGGGACTCAAGTCCGCAAATCGCCCTATTTCGACGCGACTGTTCGCTGGGGCGCGCAGGGATTTTCTGTGTACAACCATATGTATATTCCGCGCGATTTCGGCGATCCCGAACAGAATTTCTGGAACCTGGTGAACGACGCGATCCTGTGCGACGTGGCCGTGGAAAGGCAGGTCGAGATCACCGGCCCGGACGCGGCGAAGTTCACCCAGTTGCTGACGCCGAGGGACTTGTCGAACATGTCTGTCGGGCAATGCAAATATGTTCTGATCACCAATGCCGACGGCGGCATCCTGAACGATCCGATCCTGCTCAGGCTTGGCGAAAACCATTTCTGGCTTTCGCTGGCCGACAGCGACATCCTGCTCTGGGCGCAGGGCGTGGCCGTGCATTCGGGTCTGGATGTCACGGTCCGCGAGCCGGACGTATCGCCCCTGCAATTGCAGGGCCCGAAATCCGGCGCTGTGATGAAGGCGCTCTTTGGCGAAAGCATCATGGACTTGCGCTATTACTGGCTGCGCGAGGTGGAGCTTGACGGCATTCCGCTGATCGTGTCGCGCACCGGCTGGTCCAGCGAACTGGGATACGAGCTTTACCTTCGGGATGGGTCGCGCGGCGATGCGTTGTGGGAACGGATCATGGCTGCTGGCGTCCCGCTCGGGCTGAAGCCCGGCCACACCTCCACCATCCGCCGGATCGAGGGCGGGATGCTTTCGTATCACGCTGACGCGGATATCAATACCAACCCCTTCGAATTGGGCCTGGACCGGCTGGTCAATCTTGACATGGAGACGGACTTCATCGGCAAGTTCGCATTGCAGCGCATTCGTCAAAACGGGGTCACGCGCAAACAGGTCGGCCTGCGCATCGAGGGCGCGCCGCTCGCGGGGCCGAATACCACGTTCTGGAACGTCACCCGTGGCGGCGTTTCGGTCGGGAAAGTCACATCTGCCGTCTATTCGCCGCGGCTCGACCAGAACATCGCGCTGGCCATGGTGTCGGCTGACTGTGCCGAGCTTGGCACAGATATGGAGGTCCGGACGCAGTCAGGCGCGACGCGTGCCACCGTGGTGGATCGGCCTTTCTACGACCCGAAGAAAAAACTTGCCGTCGCCTGGTCCGAACCGTCCAGATCAACAATGGGATCATAGTCCGCAAAATGTCCGACCTTTCCATCGAACTGCACTGGCAGCGCGCAGAGCGTGCGCTGAAAAACGGCAAATATTCCAACGCGCATACTGTCCAATACAACGAGCGCTATGACGTCCAAGTGGATGCCGCCCCGGAGTGGGGCGGCGATCCCGACAACACGAACCCGGAACAGGCCCTCGCATCGGCCTTGTCCAGTTGCCATATGATGACGTTTCTGGCGTTGGCGGCCAAGGCGAATTGGCCGGTGGCAAGCTATCACGACTATGCCGTTGCCCATCTTGGGAAGAACACCAAGGGCCAAATGTCGGTGACGCGCATTGATCTGCATCCGGTGGTGCGCTTTGACACCGGTTTTGCAATCGACGCAGCCGAGCTGGACCAGATGCAGCACCGCGCGCACCGTTATTGTTTTGTCGCCAACACGCTCAACGACAGTGTTGAAGTCAACATTCTGTAAACCGCAAGGAGGGATGTGACCTGTGCAAGAAAGCGATATCTTGCTGCGTGATGTGGATGCCTGTGGCATACTGCGCCTGACCCTTAACGATCATGGGCGTCGGAACGCCCTGTCCGAGGCGATGCTGGAAAAGCTGGGCGCAGCCTTTGCCGAGGCCGGGGCCGACCCGTCGGTTCGTGTCATCATTCTGGCCGCAAACGGACCGGCGTTTAGCGCGGGTCATGACCTGAAGGAAATGACCGCCGAGCGCGACGCCCCCGATCGCGGCAAGGCTTATTTCACCAGGGTTATGTCGCAGTGCTCCGGCGTCATGCAGGCCATCGTGAATTGCCCCAAGCCCGTCATTGCCGAGGTCACGGGCATTGCAACCGCGGCGGGGTGTCAGTTGGTGGCCAGTTGCGATCTTGCCATCGCCTCCGAGACTGCGCAGTTCAGCACGCCGGGTGTTCACATCGGTCTGTTCTGTTCCACGCCGATGGTGGCCTTGTCACGCAACGCGGGCAACAAGCATGCGATGGAGATGCTGCTGACCGGAGACATGACATCCGCGAACCGCGCGGCGGAGATCGGGCTGATCAACCGGGCCGTTGCTCCCGACGAGTTGCAGGAGGCCACACTGGAGATGGCCCGAAAGATCGCGTCCAAATCCAGCATGACACTCGCCACCGGAAAACGCGCATTCTATGCGCAACGCCAGATGCCCCTTTCCGAGGCCTATGATTACGCCTCCAGCGTGATGGTCGAAAACATGCTCGCCCGCGATGCCGAAGAAGGGATCGGTGCCTTCATCGAAAAACGCACGCCCCAGTGGCAGGATCAGTGAGTATCATGGTGGAAAACCCGTACAACACCGGCCTCGACCGCAACCCGGCCAACTTTCAACCCCTTTCTCCGCTGACATTTCTGGAACGCGCCGCCAGCGTCTTTCCCGAGCATACGGCGATCGTTCATGGCGCTCTGCGGCGCAATTATGCCGAATTCTATTCTCGGTCACGGCAACTGGCGTCTGCCTTGTCGCAAAGCGGCATTGGACGCGGCGACACGGTGTCGGTGCTGCTGGCGAACACGCCGGCCATGCTGGAATGCCACTACGGCGTGCCGATGTGCGGTGCCGTCCTTCATTCGATCAACACCCGGCTGGACGCGACCATCATCGCGTTTCAGCTCGATCACGCCATGTCCAGGGTCGTGATAGTGGATCGGGAGTTCATGCCGCTCATGCAAGACGCGCTTGGTCTGGCCGCCGTGGAACCCATATTGATCCAATATGACGATCCGGAATTCGGTGGCGCGGCAACATCCATTGAAAACGCATCGGACTATGACGCGTTTCTCTCGGCCGGCGATCCGGATTTCGACTGGCTGATGCCCGAAGATGAATGGGACGCGATCTCGATCAACTACACATCGGGCACGACCGGCGACCCCAAGGGCGTCGTCTCGCATCACCGCGGCGCATACCTTCTGGCGCAGGGCAACGCGCTGACAACCTCGATGGCGAAACACGCGGTCTACCTGTGGACCTTGCCGATGTTTCACTGCAATGGCTGGTGCTTCCCCTGGACGCTGTCGGCCATCGCTGGCACGCATGTTTGCTTGCGCCAGGTGCGGGCCGAGCCGATCTGGTCGGCGCTGGCCGACGCAGGCGTTACACATCTGTGCGGGGCGCCGATCGTCATGTCGCTGATGATCTCTGCCCCCGACGAGATCAAGCGAAAGCTTGATCGCACCGTGCAGTTCTTCACCGCCGCGGCGCCGCCGCCCGAAAAGCTGCTGGCGGAAATGAACGCCGCGGGTTTTGACGTGACCCACCTTTATGGCCTGACCGAGACTTACGGCCCGGCCGTGGTCAATGAATGGCATGAAAGCTGGTCCGACCTCCCCCCGGCCGGGCAGGCCGCGCTCAAGTCCCGTCAGGGCGTGCGCTATCTGCCGTTGGAGCAACTGGAGGTTCTGGACCCCGAAACAATGGCCCGCGTTCCACGCGACGGCGAAACCATGGGCGAGGTCATGTTCCGCGGCAACGTCGTGATGAAGGGGTACTTCCGCAATCCCCAGGCAACGCAAAAGGTTTTTGCAGGCGGTTGGTTCCACTCGGGTGATCTGGGCGTTGTGCACCCGGATGGCTACCTTCAGCTCAAGGACAGATCCAAGGACATCATCATTTCGGGCGGCGAAAATGTTTCCTCCATAGAGGTCGAGGAAGCCCTTTACCGCCATCCGGCCGTCGGAGTTGCCGCCGTCGTAGCAATGCCACACGAAAAATGGGGCGAAACGCCCTGCGCCTTCGTCGAACTGGCAATCGGTCAACAAGCGGATGCAGACGTACTGCGTGCATGGTGCCGCGATCAACTTGCATCCTACAAGGTTCCCGGCAGGTTCGTCTTCATGCCCATTCCCAGAACGGCGACCGGAAAGATTCAAAAATTTGTCCTGCGCGAGCAAGTGAAGGGTATCGAGCCATGAAGTGTGAGCGTTCTTGATTATTTGGGCCAAACGCTGCCCGGGATCACCAGATGTCGACCTGGTCCGGACGATTTTTGAATTTCCGTATATGGTGTCTGACGGCCGCAAGTTGCTTGGATGGCAAGCTTCGGGAGGCGGCAACGCCGCATCCGAGCGCAATGTGAATGGCAGCATGCGGGCGGTCCACGAAGGGCGGCCCCTCCGTTTTGATCTCTGAAGATTCGCCCGGACGTGCTTCGGCGGTAGACCGCCTTCACCGTCGCGATCTGCTCGGGCGTCAACCCTTCGAGCTTGGGTCCCTGTTGACGCGCCAGCTTGAGCCGATGCTCCTCAGACTTCTTGTCCACCTCGACGGCGGCGACACGCCCAAGGCGCACGGCCTAAGCGTAGTCGCGTGTCTTCAGCGAGAAGGTCTCCTCGTGCTTTCCATAGGTGGCGACGATGTCATGGGGGACGGCTGCGCGGTGGTAGTAGACAGCACCGCGTCGGTAGAGTCGTGTGTGTCCGGGCATCTTCTCGAGGGTCCTCACTGTAACACCTCGCTGTGACAACCCTTGAAATTATCCCTTAAAAATCAGCATCGTGTTGAATTTACGAGTGATTTTGAGGATTGGTGGAGCCAAGGGGAGTCGAACCCCTGACCTCTTGCATGCCATGCAAGCGCTCTCCCAACTGAGCTATGGCCCCGATCCTGTGTCAGGCCCCTCGGGCCCGCCTGAGCGCGTCTTTAGG
>JBAVQZ010000155.1:0-3199 GCA_049694515.1 Paracoccaceae bacterium
GTCCAGTTCCAGCCAGACCGAGATCAACCAGCCGTTCATCTCGATGGACAAGGACACCGGCACGCCGCTGCATATGGTGATGAAGCTGACCCGCGCCAAGCTGGAAAGCCTGGTGGGCGACCTGATCAAGAATTCGCTTAAGCCCTGCGATGCCGCGTTGAAGGATGCCGGCATCTCGAAGGGCGACGTGGACGAGGTCGTCCTGGTCGGCGGCATGACCCGGATGCCCAAGGTCATCGAAGAGGTGACCAAGTTCTTCGGAAAAGAGCCGCACAAGGGCGTGAACCCCGATGAGGTCGTGGCCTTGGGCGCCGCCATTCAGGCCGGCGTGCTGCAAGGTGACGTCAAGGACGTGGTTCTGCTGGACGTGACCCCGTTGAGCCTGGGCATCGAGACGCTGGGCGGCGTGTTCACCCGGCTGATCGACCGCAACACGACCATTCCGACCAAGAAGTCCCAGGTTTTCTCGACCGCCGAGGACAACCAGAACGCCGTGACCATCCGGGTGTTCCAGGGCGAGCGTGAAATGGCCTCCGACAACAAGATGCTCGGCCAGTTCAACCTCGAGGACATCCCGCCGGCGCCGCGCGGCATGCCGCAGATCGAAGTCACATTCGACATCGACGCCAATGGCATCGTCAACGTTTCGGCCAAGGACAAGGGCACCGGCAAGGAACAGAAGATCACCATCCAGGCCTCCGGCGGACTGACCGAGGAAGAGGTCGAGAAAATGGTCAAGGATGCCGAGGCAAATGCCGAGGCCGACAAGGAACGCAAGGAGCTTGTCGAGGTCAGGAACCAGGCTGAAAGCCTTATCCATTCGACCGAAAAGTCGATGGAAGAGCATGGCGACAAGGTGGACCCGACCACGATCGAGGCGATCGAACTGGCGATCAGCGCGCTCAAGGAGCAGCTGGAGAGCGACGACGCCGGCAAGATCAAGTCGGGCATCCAGAATGTCACCGAATCGGCGATGAAGCTCGGCGAAGCGATCTACAAGGCGCAGCAGGAGCAATCGGGCGAAGAAGCGGCCGAAGGCTCCGATGAACCGAGCAGCGTGGATGAGGACATCGTCGATGCCGATTTCGAGGATCTGGACGACGACAACAAGCGCGCCTGATGCGTGACGACGGAAACCTTGCGGCCGGTCCGGGCAACCGGGCCGGTCCTCGCATGTTCCCGAAGAGGGATAGCTGATGGCAAAACGCGATTATTACGACGTTCTCGGCACTCAACGCGGTGCATCGGCCGACGATATCAAAAAGGCCTATCGAAAGAAGGCCAAGGAACTGCACCCCGATCGCAACTCGGACAATCCCGAGGCCGAAGCCCAGTTCAAGGAAGTGAACGAGGCTTATGACGCGCTGAAGGATCCCGAAAAGAAAGCGGCCTATGACCGCTTCGGCCACGCCGCATTCGAAGGCGGCATGGGCGGCGGACCGCGCGGCGGCGGCTTCGGCGGGCAGGGCGATTTCGCTTCGGCCTTCTCGGACGTGTTCGACGACCTGTTCGGCGACTTCATGGGCGGCGCCCGCGGCGGCGGACGTCAGCGGGCCGCCCGCGGCTCGGACCTGCGCTACAACCTGCGGATCAATCTGGAAGACGCCTTCGAGGGCCTTCAGAAAACCATCAACGTGCCCACCTCGGTGGCCTGCTCGGTCTGCAACGGGACCGGCGCCGAAAGCGGCGCGGAACCCACCGCGTGCCCGACCTGCTCGGGGATGGGCAAGGTGCGCGCCCAGCAGGGCTTTTTCACCGTGGAACGGACCTGTCCGACCTGCGGCGGCCTGGGTCAGATCATCAAGAACCCCTGCGACGCCTGCGGCGGTGCCGGACGGGTCGAGAAGGATCGTTCGCTTAACGTCAACATCCCGGCCGGGGTCGAGACCGGCACGCGGATCCGCCTGGCCGGCGAGGGCGAGGCCGGGCTTCGCGGCGGTCCCACGGGTGACTTGTATATCTTCATCGAGGTCGAACAGCACCCCATCTTTCAGCGGGAAGGCGTGCATCTTTCGTGCAACGTGCCCGTATCGATGACCTCCGCCGCGCTGGGCGGCGAAATCGAGGTGCCGACCATCGACGGCGGCAGGTCGCGCGTGAAGATCCCGGCGGGCAGCCAGACCGGCAAGCAGATGCGCCTGCGCGGAAAGGGGATGCCGGCCCTGCGTGGCGGCGGCCGAGGCGACATGTTCATCGAGGTCGCGGTCGAGACGCCCGTGAACCTGACCGGCAAGCAAAAGGAGCTACTGCGCGAGTTCGACAAGCTGAGCGAGAACAACAGCCCGGAAAGCTCTGATTTCTTTTCGAAGGTGAAAAGCTTCTGGGACGGCATGAAGAGCTGAGTGGCGCGCCCGGGAGGCGTTAACCATTCGTTCAGCATATCCTGCAAGGGTCGGCCCATGAGCCGGCCCGATTCATTTTCGGAACCCCGCCTGCCGCTGTTTCAGGGTGCGGCGGCAGAGCCTGCCTTGCCGCCGGGCACCCGGCTCCCCTCTTATATCCGCGACCACCGCAAACGCCTGCGCGCGCGCTTCAGCGACGGCGGTGCGGCTGCGATGCCGGATTACGAGCTTCTGGAACTCGTGCTGTTCCGCGCCATCCCGCGCCGGGACGTCAAGCCGCTGGCTCGCCTGTTGATGGACAGGTTCGGCGATTTCAACCGCATCCTGTCGGCCCCGCCCGCCCGACTGCGCGAGGTGAAAGGGGTTGGAGAGGCGGTCATCCAGGAGCTGAAGATCGTCGAGGCCGCCGCCCACCGGCTGTCCCGTGCGCGCGTGATGGAGCGGCAGGTGATTTCGGGCTGGGACGCGGTTCTGGATTATTGCCACACCACGATGGCGCATCGCGAGACCGAACAATTCCGTGTCCTTTATCTCGACCGCAAGAACGTGCTCATTGCCGACGAGGAGCAGGCCCGCGGCACGGTGGACCATGTGCCTGTCTATCCGCGCGAGGTGGTAAAGCGGGCGCTGGAACTGAACGCCTCGGCCCTGATCCTGGTGCACAACCACCCGTCTGGCGATCCGACCCCGTCGGAGGCCGATATCGCGATGACCGGCCAGGTCTCGGACGCGGCCGGGGCACTGGGCCTGACGCTGCACGACCACATCATCGTCGGAAAGTCGCGGGAACTCAGCTTCCGCTCGGCCGGCTATCTGTGAGGGCGGCAGCGTCCGGCTCAGCGCAGCCAGACCTCGAC
>JBAVQZ010000156.1:0-6853 GCA_049694515.1 Paracoccaceae bacterium
CCGAAACGGCCCCCGCCCCGACGCCGGCAAAGGCGCCGGATGCCGTGGCGGAGCAACGGCCCGAGCCTGCGCCCGAACCCGCGTCTGAACCCGCCCCGGTGGCGGAAAAAACGCCCGAGCCGGAATACAGCGGCGCCGAGGCGGAAAAGGACGACCGGCCCAAGAAACGCGGCTGGTGGTCGATCCGCGGCTGAGACATCGAAGCGCCGGGCCCCGTGCCCGGCGTTTTCGCATCCCCCGCCGTGAAAGTCTGTCCACGTCAATGTGACACCTGACCGGGTGACGTTTCCCGGCGCTTTCGCTATGTGGGGCGCGAAGGGGACGTTGATGTTTGGAATCGAACTGATCGACGCGGGGTTGATCCCCGCAATGACCGTGGCGCTGCTGGCGGGGCTTCTGAGCTTCGTCAGCCCCTGCGTTCTGCCCATCGTGCCGCCTTACCTGGCCTATATGAGCGGGATCACCGTCACCGAGCTGGGGACCAGCGAACGCGCGGCGCGGCGGCGGGCGATGCTTTCCGCGCTGTTCTTCGTGCTGGGGCTGTCCACGGTGTTCCTGTTCCTGGGCTTCACGGCTTCGGCCTTCGGCGCGTTCTTCCTGCAGAATCAAAGCTATTTCAACGTCATCGCGGGCGTCGTGGTGATGATCTTCGGCGCGCATTTCGTCGGGGCCTTCCGGATTCCGTTCCTCGAGCGCGAGGCGCGGCTGGATGCCGGGGATCGGGGCGGGTCGGCCTTCGGAGCCTATCTTCTCGGCCTTGCCTTCGCCTTTGGCTGGACGCCCTGCATCGGTCCGCAGCTGGGCGCGATCCTGTCGATGGCCGCGTCCGAGGCGAACGTGACGCGCGGCACGCTGCTGCTGGCGGTCTATGCCGCGGGGCTGGGCATTCCCTTCCTGCTGGTCGCTGCGTTCTTCCCGCGCCTCACCGGCGTCATGGGCTGGATGAAGCGCCACATGGAGCAGATCGAGCGGATCATGGGCCTGCTTCTGTGGACCATCGGACTGCTTATGCTGACCGGCGGTTTCTCCAGCTTCTCCTATTGGCTGCTGGAGACGTTCCCCGGCCTCGCCACGCTGGGCTGAACGGCTTACTTTCGCCCGAAACCGACGCTATCATCGGCGGAGGTCGAGGACGGGCAGGCGCGATGACGGGCAAGGACGGGCAGCAGGTGAAACGCCGCCGGGTATTCTATATCCCCGGCTATGACCCGATTCATCCCCGCCGCTATCGCGAGCTTTACCGCAAGGAGGGCGCCGCGCAGGCGAAGATCGCGGCCTACGACATTGCCCTGAAACCGAAATCCGGCGGCGGCCCTTATGGCTGGCACGTTACCGGAGTGATGGACGGCGCGCGGGTGGAAAGCGATGTCGAGGTGCTGGTGTGGTCCGACATTGTGCGCGGGTCGATGGATCAGGGCATCGGGGCCACCTATCTGCAGCTGGCCCGGACGGCCTGGGTCTATATCGCGTCTGGTGCGCTTTTCCGGCTGATGCGGCTGCGAAAGGGGCCGATCATCGCCGCGCTTTATCCGGTTGCGATGCTGCTGGGGCAACTGGCGCTTGCGCTGGCGCTGGCGCGTGCGACGGGGGCGCTGCTGGCGCTGACCGGGGTGCCCCTCATCGGCTGGCTGGGGCTGGCCGTGGTCTGGCCGGTGCTGGCCTGGTTCCGCGGCAAGGACAACAAGCTGTTCGCCTATTACCTGATGCATGATTATGCCTATTCGGCGCAGTTTCGCGGAGCGAACCCGCCCGAGCTGGAAGAGCGGATGGCGGCCTTTCGCACCATCCTCTGCGATGCCCTGAGTGACGATGTCGAGGAGGTTCTGGTGGTCGGCCATTCCTCGGGCGCGCATCTGGCGGTGTCGATCCTGGCCGACATGATCCGCGCGGGCGCGGTGGCCGCCGAGGGGCCTGCGCTGTCATTCCTGTCGTTGGGGCAGGTGGTGCCGATGGTCTCCTTCCTGCCCGAGGCGCGCCGCCTGCGCGCCGATCTGCACTTCCTCGCCGCGCGGGAGGAAATCACCTGGGTCGATGTCACGGCCCCCGGCGACGGCTGTGCCTTCGCGCTGTGCGACCCGGTCAGCGTCACCGGCGTGGCGCCCGAGAACAAACGCTGGCCGCTGGTGTTCTCGGCGGCCTTCACGCAGACGCTGAGCCCGGAACGCTGGCGCGCGCTGCGCTGGCGCTTTTTCCGCCTGCATTTCCAGTATCTCTGCGCCTTCGACCGGCCCGGCGATTACGACTATTTCCGCATAACCGCGGGGCCGATGACGCTGGGCGCGCGCTATGCGGGCCGGGCGCCCTCGAAAAGCCGGATCGACATGCCCGCCTCGCCCCACACCTCGATGGCGGCATGACCATCCCGCCCAAACCCGCTGCGCGGCCCGACCGGGTTTCGCTCCTGCGCTATCTGCGGCTTTTCCGGGCCGATATCCTGTCGGCGCAACCGGCCAAGCTCTATCGCGCGAAGATGGCCGAGTTCCGCACGCCCTTCTTCCGCTCCTACCTGGTGAACCAGCCCGACCTGATCGACACCGTGCTGAAAGAGCGGCCGCTGGATTTTCCCAAATCCGCCCGCATTTCCGAAGGTTTGCGCCCGCTGCTGGGCGAATCCGTCTTCTTGACCAACGGCGCGCAATGGCAACGACAACGCCGCATCATCGACCCGGCCTTCGAGGGCGGGCGGCTGCGCGACACCTTCCCGGCGATGCTGGCGGCCGGGCAGGCGGCCAGCGCGCGCCTGGCCGAAGGTGTGACCGAGATCGAGGCGCAGACCAGCCATGCCGCGGCTGACGTGATTTTCCGCACGCTGTTCTCGATCCCCATCGAGCACGAGATCGCCGCGCAGGTCTTCAGCGAGTTCCGCGATTACCAGCGTACCCAGCCGATCCTGAACCTCGCGGCCTTCGTCCCGCTGCCGCGCTGGATGCCGCGCTTTCACCGCGCGCGGACGCGGGCCTCGGCGCGTTCCATCCGGCGGCTGATCACCCGGCTGACCGAGGCGCGCGCGGCCGAGATCGCGGCGGGCACGGCGCCGAACGATCTGGCGACCAAGATCATGACCGCCGCCGACCCCGAGACCGGAGACCGCTTCGACGCGGCCGAGATGGTGGACCAGGTGGCGATCTTCTTCCTGGCGGGGCACGAGACCTCGGCCTCGGCACTGGCG
This sequence comes from Paracoccaceae bacterium, assembly GCA_049694515.1. GTDB lineage: Bacteria > Pseudomonadota > Alphaproteobacteria > Rhodobacterales > Rhodobacteraceae > JADQCB01. Next base: position 3,170 of record JBAVQZ010000156.1, read on the forward strand.
TGGGCGCTCTACCTGCTGGCGCTCTATCCCGACGCGCAGGAGCGCGTGGCGGCGGAGGCGGCGACCTTGAGTGAAAAACCAGCCTTTTCTGATATGTCGAGACTGAAGTTCACACGCGACGTGTTCCGCGAGGCACTGCGCCTCTACCCGCCCGTGCCGATGATGGTGCGCGAGGCGACGCGGGCAGAGCGATTCCGCGACCGGTTTGTGAAAGCGGGCAGCCAGATCGTGCTCAGCCCCTGGCATCTGCACCGGCACGAGCGGCTGTGGGACCGGCCCGACGCGTTCGACCCCGACCGCTACGCCACAGACAACGGCAAAAGTTGCCTGCGCGCGGCCTACATGCCCTTCTCGGCTGGCCCGCGCGTGTGCACCGGGGCCGGGTTCGCGATGGTCGAGGGGCCGCTTTTGCTGGCGCTGCTGCTGCGCGACTGGCGGTTCGACACGGTGCCGGGGGAGGTCCCGGTGCCGGTGGCGCATCTGACGGTGCGCGCCAAGGACGGGATCCGCCTTTCGCTCACCCGCCGATGAGTCCGCCCCTCGGCGCGGCGCAAATCCTCCAGCAGAGGAGCGGAATGTGTCTCAGCCGCCATCCGCCGGGGTCAGATGGGTGATGCCGACCGCCCCGGCCCTGGCCAGGTCCGGATCCAGCGACATCGGCACGTATTCGCCGCGCCGCCACAATTCTCCCAGGTCGTCATAATGCCGGCTCAGCGGATGGCCGGACTGCCCGGTCGAGGTGATAAAGACCGAGCTGTCGGGATCGGCGAAATCATAGACGCCGCGATAGGTCGCGCCGTGCAGGTTCGAGAACGGCTCGGGGTCCTTGCCGCTGGTCAGGCCGCGCAGCAGCGTATTGTCCCCGCCCGAGGTGGACTGGTGGATGTTCACCAGCCATTTCAGCACCGGCACCTCGCCCAACACCGGGTGGTCGTGCTTGGCCTGGTGCGCGTCGCCCCATCTCAGGCTGTCCAGGTTCGATCCGTAATGCTCGTCGATCCAGATCAGCGCGTCGTCGAGCGCCAGGCGCGCGATGTCGGTGCAGCTTTCCTTCGCGGTGGATTGCTTGATGTCGCACCAGACCGATGCGCCGTCCACGTCGCGGAACACCCGCTCGATGAACAGCGGCTCGACATGCGGAAATTCGTCGGCCAGCGGCCCCAGGTCGTCGCGGATCAGCCGGTCCTGCAGGGCACGCATCCAGGCGGCATAGATCAGCGGCTCGGGCATGTGCTCGTTCATTTCGCCGTTCCACTTGGCAAGCAGCTCCAGCGCGTGCTGTCGCTGCCGCTCGGGCGTGCCTTTCGGCGCGGGCTCTCCGGTGAACCACAGGTCGCGGGCGATCAGCGGCAGCAGCGAGCGGGCGGTAAAACTGACCGTGTCGAGCTGCGCCTCGATGAAGCTTTCGCGGGTATGCACCTCGCGGTTTTCCATCAGCGTCTTCCAGCGCTGGATGCGCTGGGTGTCGCCCCAGTCGAAACTGACATGAAGCGGGAACGGGCGTTCGACGATCTTGTTGTTGGTGTTGCCCAGGATGCCGCCCTTGGGATTCACGAAGCGCGGGTTTGCGGAATAGGGCAGCATCCCCTGCCAGCGGTTCTCGTCCCGCCAGCCGGGGCTTGGCATCCGCCCCTCGGTCTGGTTGCGCGCGTCGCGGCGCGGCATCTTGCCGATCAGCTGCATCGCGATGCTGTCCTTGTCGATCACCATCAGGTTCTGCGCCGGCGCCACCCATTGCCGGCCGGCGGCAATGGCCTCCTGCACGTTGCCCGCCGCCATCAGCTTCATCGCGCCGGACACGGTGGTGTCCGCGTCCGACAGGTCGGTCCACGAGATCGAGGCGACATGCCCCTTCGGCGTGATCGAGCGCAGCCCGTAATGGCTGCCCGGCAATACCGGGCCGTTGTCGGTCCAGCGCAGGGTGATCGTCACGGGCGCGCTGTCCTTCACCTCGATGATCGAGCGGCGGGTTCGGAACGACTTGTAGCCGTCGGGCGTCAGGTATTCCTGCGGGTTGTCGGGGTTCAGCTTTTCGATATGGACATCCAGATCGTCCAGATAGGCCGAGGTCAGCCCCCATCCCAGCGCCTTGGACCGGCCCAGCAACACCACGGGCGAGCCGGGAATTGTGGCGCCGATCACCGGCCCGGAGGAGAGATCCAGGCTCGCCAGGTAGAAGATCGACGGCGCGGTGAACCCCAGATGCGGATCGTTGGCCAGCAGCGTGCCCCCCGCAGCCGAGCGGGACTGCGCCGCGGCCCATTCGTTCGAAGCGCCGGCGAAGTCGCGGCCCTTGAACGGCGAAAGCGGGCCTCCGCCCGCGCCGCTGTCGATGGCGGCAAAGCTGCGCGGCGTGTCCGGCACGACCGATGCGTAATCGGGCAGGGCGGCGATGCCCTTGCCGGGCACGTCGGGCAGGATGTCCTTCACCCGCGCCTCGGGCAGGGCCAGCGTGGCGCGCGCGCGAAGCACCTCGGTCTCCAGGTTGGCCTCAAGCTGCAGGCCCATCAGCTTGCCGATCGCGATGGAATCGGCGGGCTGCCAATAGGCCACCTTGTTGGAGAACAGGAAGAACTCGGGCGCGCCGCGCCCCAGCGCGCGCTCGTTGACCTGGGCGATCCAGGCGTTGATCCCGCGTGAATAGGCCTCCAGCGCCTTGCGGGTCCTTTCGTCCTGCGCGGCGACCGAGCGGGTGGCCGCGCCGTAAAGGTCGTAGCGGCGCATCAGCTCGTCGATCTTGACGGTGCGTTGTCCGAACAGCTCGCTCAGCCGCCCCTGGGCCGTGCGGCGCAGCATGGTCATCTGCCACAGCCTGTCCTGCGCCTGCGCGAAGCCCAGGCCGAAAAACACGTCCTCGTCGCTCGTCCCCGAAATGTGCGGGATGTCGGCGTTGTCGCGCACGATCTCGACCGGGCCCGAGATCCCGTCGAGCGTGTAGCTGGCGTTGTAGTCGGGCAGGGACCGCGAGGCGAGGTAATAGCCCCCTACAAGGCCGAGCGCGGCAAGGCCGATCAGCGCGGCGAACAGGCGCATGAGCCAGCGGAAAAGGGTTGGCATGAGGTTCCTGTTGTTGACGGCCCTGATGCAGCCGTTAGTTAGGGGGAAAGCCTAATGGATGCAATCGCAGGGGGGAAGGATGGCAAAAGTAACATTTCTGGGCCTGGGGGTCATGGGATACCCGATGGCGGGGCACCTGGCGGCCAAGGGCCATGATGTCACCGTCTATAACCGCACCACCGCAAAGGCCGAGGCTTGGGTGAAAGAGCATGGCGGAAAGCTGGCCGCGACCCCGCGCGAGGCGGCCGGGGGCGCCGAGTTCGTGATGGCCTGCGTCGGCAATGACGACGACCTGCGCGCGGTCTGTACCGGGCCGGACGGCGCCTTTGCCGGGATGGATGCGGGAAGTGTGTTCGTCGATCACACGACCGTTTCGGCCAAGGTCACGCGCGAGCTTTTCGCGGCGGCCGAAAAGAAGAAGGTCTCCTTCGTGGACGCGCCGATCTCGGGCGGCCAGGCGGGTGCCGAGAACGGCGTGCTGTCGGTCATGTGCGGCGGCGACGAGGCTGCCTTCGCCCGCGCCGAGCCGGTGATCGACGCCTATGCCAAGATCTGCCGTCGGATCGGCGAAAGCGGGGCGGGGCAGATGACCAAGATGTGCAACCAGATCGCCATCGCGGGCCTTGT
>JBAVQZ010000157.1:0-2402 GCA_049694515.1 Paracoccaceae bacterium
TCGGCGTCGAACAGGGGGAATGGCCCCTTCTCCTTCGCCAATTGCACCGACGCCAGGTATGCGGCGCGCGCGATGCGGTGCAACCAGCGTTCGGTCTGTCGCGCCGCCTCCTCCGAGCCATAGCGCAGCCCCATCATCAGCAGCGCGTCGGCCAGCCCGGTGACGCCCAGCCCGATCCGGCGCTTGTTCTTCGCCTCCTCGGCTTGTTGCGGCAGCGGGAAGCGGGATGCATCGACCACGTTGTCCATCATCCGCACGGCGGTCGCGACCAGATCGTCCAGCTCCTCCTCGTCCAGTTCGGCGATGGCGTCGAACGGGTCGCGCACCAGCCGCGCAAGGTTGATCGAACCCAGCAGGCAGGCGCCATAGGGCGGCAGCGGTTGCTCGCCACAGGGGTTGGTGGCGGCGATGGTCTCGCAATAGCTCAGGTTGTTCATCTGGTTGATGCGGTCGATGAAGATCACGCCGGGCTCGGCATAGTCATAGGTGGCGCGCATGATCCGGTTCCACAGGTCGCGCGCCTGCAAGGTGTGATAGACCTTGCCGCCGAACACCAGGTCCCAGCTGCCGTCGGCCTTCACCGCCTCCATGAAGGCGTCGGTGACCAGCACCGAGACATTGAAGTTGCGCAGCCGCGCCGGGTCGGACTTGGCCGAGATGAAATCCTCGATGTCCGGGTGGTCGCAGCGCATGGTGGCCATCATCGCGCCGCGCCGCGACCCGGCCGACATGATGGTGCGGCACATCGCGTCCCATACGTCCATGAAAGACAACGGGCCGGAGGCGTCCGCCGCCACGCCCATCACGTCGGCGCCGCGCGGCCGGATGGTCGAGAAATCATAGCCGATCCCGCCGCCCTGCTGCATGGTCAGCGCCGCCTCTTTCAGCATGTCGAAGATGCCCGCCATGCTGTCGGGGATCGTGCCCATCACGAAGCAGTTGAAAAGGGTCACGCTGCGCGACGTGCCCGCGCCCGCAGTGATGCGGCCTGCGGGCAGGTATCGGAAATCCTCCAGCGCGGCAAAGAATCGCTCCTCCCACGCAGCGGGGTCCTTTTCGACCGCCGCCATGGCGCGGGCGATGCGCCGCCAGGTATCCTCGACCGTCTGGTCGACGGCTGTGCCGCCCGCCTCTTTCAGGCGGTATTTCATGTCCCATATCTGCTCGGCGATCGGGGCGGTGAAGCGGCTCATCTCGGCTGTCCTCGCGCGTTCGGGAAAGGTGTTCCAGAATAGGCATTCATCTTGAACTCCGCAACAACTAGCCTAGGCTTGAAGGTGTGCAACAGAATCTGGGGGAACGATGGCCGGGGGCCATGTCAATCTGGTGAAACTCTGCGTCGGCGCGGAACGGGTGGAGGATCTGATCCACTGGCAGGCGCAGCGCGCCGCGCAGACCCCCGGTGCAGAGCCGCGCCACGTCACCCGCATGTGGCCCAAGCGGGCCGAGGAACTGCTGAACGGCGGCTCGCTCTACTGGGTGTTCAAGGGCGTGGTGCTGGCCCGCCAAAGGGTCGTGCGGCTGGACGAGGTGATCCGCGAGGACGGCATCCGGCGCTGCGGCCTCGTGCTGGACCCCGAGATCGTGCGGACCGAGGCCATGCCGCGCCGCCCTTTCCAGGGCTGGCGCTATCTCGCGCCCGCGGACAGCCCCCGCGACCTGTCCCAAGGCCGGCAGCAGGAAGGCGAGGACCTGCCGCCCGAGCTGATGGCCGCTCTGGCCGAAATCGGGGTGCGATAGAGGGTCGCAAGCGGCGCCTTCAGTCGCCGACCTGCAACTGCTTGGCCAGTCGGCCGAAGACCGCCCGCCCGGCGTCGTCCCACTCCGCCACTCGCGATTTGAAAAGCGTTGCCTGGCTGCGGTGGATGCAGCCGTCGCCGAGAATCTTCAGATGGTTTGCGCGCAAGGTCTCGCCCGTCGAAGTGATGTCGGCCACGGCCTCCGCGGTCAGGTTCTTGACCGTCCCCTCGGTCGCGCCCTGGCTGTCCACCAGCTGATAATCGGCCACTCCGGCCTCGCGCAGGAACTCGCGCACAAGGCGGTGGTACTTGGTGGCGATCCGAAGGCGGAAGCCGTGCGCGCGGCGGAAGGCCGCGGCGGCCGCGTCCAGATCGTCAAGCGTGTCGACATCGACCCAGCAACGCGGCACCGCGATGATCAGGTCGGCATGGCCGAAACCCATCGGCTCCAGCTCCGTGAGCTTGCCCTGCCAGTCCGCGATCTTCTCGCGCACCAGGTCCGAGCCGGTGACGCCCAGATGGATGCGGCCCGCGGCCAGTTCGCGCGGGATTTCCCCCGCCGAGAGCAGCACCAGCTCCACCCCGTCGATGCCATGCACGGCGCCGGCATATTCGCGGTCGTTGCCGGTGCGGCGTACCGCGACGCCGTGGCCTGCGAACCAG
>JBAVQZ010000158.1:0-5777 GCA_049694515.1 Paracoccaceae bacterium
CGCCGGGCCTGCGCGCCCGCCCGGTGGAGCCCGAAGGCTTCGACGACACGACCCGTTCGCTGGCCACGGGCCGCATCCAGCGTAACGACCGGGTCTCGGGCTCGCTTTGCGACGCGATCATCACGCCGCAGCCGGGTGATCTGACCTTCCCGATCATGGCGCGGCTTTGCGGCCCCGGCGTCGTCGTGACCGAAACCGAGGCGCTGCGCGCCATGGCCGCGGCCTTCACCCGGCTGAAGATCGTGCTGGAACCGGGCGGCGCGGTGGCGCTGGCCGCCGCGCTTTATCATGGCGGCGAGATGGACGGGGAAGCGGTGATCGCCGTGGCCTCGGGCGGGAATGTCGATCCGGCGGTGTTCTGCGATGCGCTCTCGGCGCATGGGGACGGGTCGTGACCGGGTTTTCGGTCGGCAGCTTCAACACCCGCAACCTGATCGGTCCCGGGCAGGAATTCTTCCGCTTCGAGCGATACAGCCAGGCCGAATATGACTGGAAGGAAGGCTGGCTGGCCGATCAGCTGGTGCTGATGAACGCCGACATCGTGGGGTTTCAGGAGGTCTTCGAGGAAGCCCCGCTGCGCGGCGTCATCGCCCGGGCCGACGCGGCGGGACGGCCCGAACCCGAAACCGGATTTCCCCACCGCGCCCCGTTCCTCGGGCCCGCCTATGCCCCTTACGACGAGGCGGCACTGGCCTTCGCCCCGAACGAGGCCGATAGCGGGCCGGCCAACCGCCGCCCCGGCGTGGCGCTTCTGTCGCGCTTCGGTTTCGTCGAGCCGCCGGAGGTTGTGCAGCGGCTGGAAACGCCGCTGACGATCCCGTTTCACGAGCTGGGCGGCGGCGATGCCGGGGCCTTCACCCTCACGCGCCTGTCACGCCCGCTGATCCGCGCCCGCGTACCGGTGGGCAGCCATATCATCACCGTTTTCAACTGCCACCTGAAATCCGGAATGGGCGAGTTCATCCGCCCCCGCGGGGCGCGGTTCTCGCCCGAGATCGACCTTCTGGCCTATGACGCGGCGGGCCGGGCCGACGGCTTTCTGCGCGCCGCCCTACGCCGCATGGCCGAGGCCTGCGTCATGCGCCGGATGGTGATCGAGGAACTGAGGGCCGGCCACCCGGTGCTGGTGCTGGGCGATTTCAACGCGCCCGAGACGACCACCTCCTCGCTGATCCTGGAGGGCGAGGCGCCCCTGCCCGACTACACGTGGATGCGCCGCCCCCTGGCCGACCGGCCCGACGACCGCTACACCGCCGCGGAAAGCGCACGGATCCGCGAGACGATCGAGGGGCTGCGGCTGCACTCGGCCGAGGCGCTGTCCCGCCGCGGTCGCGGGCGCGACGTAAGCTATACCAACAACGAGGACGGCGTGCCTGAATCGGTGGACCGCATTCTGATGTCGCGCCACTTCCACCCCGACAACCCGGACCGGATCGCCGATATCGCGCATTTCGCCGCGTTCAACGACCATCTGGCCGGCAGCGGCGCGCCCGGCGGCGCCACCGGCCGGCTGATCTCGGACCATGGGCAGATCGTGGCGCACTTGCGGCTGCGCCCGCCATTTGATTGACAGTGCAAACTATCTGCGGCAGAACGGTCGCAGGGAGGGTCGTTCATGCGCACCCAGGTTTGTATCATAGGCGGCGGGCCGTCCGGCTTGCTTTTGTCGCAGCTTCTGCATCTCAAGGGCATCGAAACGGTCGTCCTGGAACGCCGCTCGCGCGACTACGTGCTGTCGCGCATCCGGGCCGGCGTTCTGGAATGGGGCACGGTCAACCTGCTGCGCGAGGCACAGGTCGGCGCGCGCATGGACCGCGAGGGGCTGGTGCATGACGGCACCTATCTTGCCGCGAACAACCGCGGATTCCGTATAGATTTCAAGCATCTCGTGAACGCAACCGTCATGGTCTACGGCCAGACCGAGGTCACCCACGACCTTTACGATGCGCGCGACGCGTTGGGCGGCACGGTGATGCACGAGGTGGACGGGGTCATGCCGCATGATCTGGACACCGATGCACCCTTCGTCACCTATCAAAAGGACGGCAGCGAACACCGGATCGACTGCGACTACGTGGCGGGCTGCGACGGGTTTCACGGCGTCAGCCGCGGCTGCATCCCCGACTCGGTGCTGAACGCGTTCGAGAGGGTCTATCCCTTCGGCTGGCTGGGCATCCTGTCGGAAACGCCCCCCGTCAGCGATGAGCTGATCTATGCCAACCACACGCGGGGCTTCGCGCTCTGCTCGATGCGCAACGCGCATCTCAGCCGCTATTACATCCAGGTTCCTCTGGAGGACAAGGTCGCGCAATGGTCCGACGCGGCCTTCTGGGACGAGTTGAAGCGGCGCATCCCCGAGCAGGCCGCCGACACGATCGTCACCGGCCCCTCCGTCGAGAAATCCATCGCGCCGCTGCGGTCCTTCGTGGCCGAGCCGATGCGCTGGGGCCGGCTGTTCCTGGTCGGCGACGCCGCGCATATCGTGCCGCCAACCGGCGCCAAGGGGCTGAACCTGGCGATGTCGGACGTGCATTACCTCTATCATGCGCTGGTGGAGCATTACCACGACCACAGCGACGAAGGGATCGGGGGCTATTCCGCGAAGGCCCTCGCAAGGGTCTGGAAATCCGAGCGTTTCTCCTGGTCGATGACATCGCTGCTGCACCGCTTCCCCGATCAGAGCGCGTTCGAGCAGCGGATGCAGGAAAGCGAACTGGCCTATCTGGAATCCTCTGTTGCGGCGCAGACCGCGCTGGCCGAGAATTACATCGGACTTCCATATTGAAGGGACGGTGACATGAAGATTGCGGATCTGGGCGACGTTCAACTCCATTACCGCGAAGACGGCGATCCGGACGGTGCGCCGGTGGTCTTTTCCAACTCGCTGGGCACCGATCTGCGGCTTTGGGACGACCTGTTGCCGTATCTGCCCGCCGGGCTGCGGATCATCCGCTACGACAAGCGCGGGCACGGCCTTTCCTCCTGCCCCTCGGGCCCCTATTCGATGGGGGCGCTGGTCACCGATGCCGAGCGGCTGCTGGATCACCTGAAGGTGCGCGACTGCGTTTTCGTCGGGCTGTCCATTGGCGGGATGATCGCGCAGGGGCTGGCGGTCAAGCGGCTGGACCAGGTCCGCGGGCTGGTTCTGTCGAACACCGGCTCCAAGATCGGCACCACCGAGATGTGGGAGGAACGGACGGCGGGCATCCGCCAGCACGGCATCGAGGCCATCGCCGACGGCACGATGGAACGCTGGTTTTCCAAGCCCTTCCGCGACACGCCCGAGCTGCAGCTCTGGCGCAACATGCTGACCCGCCAGCCGGTCGAGGGCTATCTGGGCTGCTGCGCCGCGATCTCGGGCACCGATTTCTTCACCCCCACCTCGGGGCTGGCGCTGGCCACGCTGGGCATCGCAGGCAGCGAGGACGGCTCCACCCCGCCCGACCTGGTGCGCGAGACCGTGGCGCTGATCAAGGGGTCGTATTTCCACGTCATCCGTGGCGCGGGGCACCTGCCCTGTGTGGAAAAGCCCGCCGCCTATGCCGAGGCGCTGACCAAGTTTCTCAAGGAGATCGGCCATGTCTGACATGCGCGACGCGGGCGACGCCACCCGCCGCAAGGTTCTGGGAGAGCGCCACGTGAACCGCTCGCGCAAGGGCGATGCGGTGCTCGACCCGCCCTTCGTGGATCTGATCACCGAGGCCGCCTGGGGCCATGTCTGGTCGCGCGGCACGATCAGCTTGCGCGAACGCTCGATGATGACCATCGCGCTGCTGGCGGGGCTGGGCAACTTCGAGGAGCTGGCGCTGCATATCCGCGCCACCGCCAACACCGGCGCCAGCAAGGAGGACGTGCTCGAGGCGCTGATGCATGTCGCCATCTACGCAGGCGTGCCGCGCGCCAATCACGCCATCAAGGTGGCGCGCGAAACCTTCGCGGAAATGGAGGAAAAGACAGATGGATAACGGCCCGCTGCACCCGCGCGACCGGTTCTGGCACCCGCCCGCCTATACGCCCGGCTACAAGACATCCATGACCCGCGCGCCCTCGCGCCCGCTGGTCGCCATGGGCTCGACCATGAGCGAAGAGACCGGCCCGGTCTTCGGCCATGACATGCTGGGCGAGCACGACAACAACCTGATCCTCAATTTCACCGGCACCCCCGCCATCGGCGAGCGGGTGATCGTGCACGGCCATGTGCTGGACGGCAATGGCCGCCCCGTCCCCGGCGCGCTGATCGAGATCTGGCAGGCCAATGCCGGCGGACGCTACCGCCACAAGAAGGACGGCTACCTCGCCCCGCTCGATCCGAATTTCGGCGGCTGCGGGCGCACCGTGACCGATGAAAACGGCCGCTATGAATTTCTGACGGTCCGCCCGGGCGCCTACCCTTGGCCCAACGGGGTGAACGACTGGCGCCCGATGCACATCCATTTTTCGATCTTCGGCTCGGGCTTCGGCCAGCGCCTGATCACCCAGATGTATTTCGAGGGCGACCCGCTGATCCCGCGCTGCCCGATCGTCAACACCATCCCCAGCCAGGAGGCGCGCGACCGGCTGGTGGCGCCGCTGGACATGAACGCGGCCATGCCGATGAACGCGCTGGCCTACAAGTTCGACATCGTGCTGCGCGGACGCCGACAGACGCATTTCGAAAACCGGGCGGAGGGTCTTTGATGGTTCAGAAACTCGACGAGTGGAAAGAGACGCCCTCGCAGACGGCCGGGCCTTACGTGCATATCGGCACCACGCCGAATCTGCTGGGCAACACCGGGATATACCCCGCCGACCTCGGCCCCTCGCCGATCCGCGACGGCGCCAAGGGCGAAAAGATCGCGATCACCGGCACCGTGCGCGACGGGGCCGGGATGATCCTGCGCGACGCGCTGATCGAGGTCTGGCAGGCCGATTCCGACGGCATCTATCCAGCGCCGAACGACCCGCGCGGCAAGGCCGACCCCAACGTGACCGGCTGGGCCCGCATCGCCGCCGATTTCGACAGCGGCGAATGGCGTCTTGAAACGGTCAAGCCGGGCCGCGTCCCCGCCTCGGACGGGCGGCTGATGGCGCCGCATATCTCGGTCTGGATCGTGGCGCGCGGCATCAATATCGGGCTTCAGACGCGCCTCTATTTCGAGGACGAGGCAGACGCCAACGACGCCGACCCCGTGCTGGCCCGGATCGAGCACAAGGCCCGCATCCCGACACTGATCGCGAAGAAGACCGGCGCGGGGCAATACCGCTTCGACATCGTGCTTCAGGGCGACGGCGAGACCGTGTTCTTCGACCTTTGAGGCCCGGCGATGTCGCGTATCATTCTCGTCCACGGCGCCTGGAGCGACGGGCGCACATGGGACAGCGTCGTGCCGCTGCTGGCCGATGCGGGCCATGAGGTCACGGCCGTCACCCTGCCCGGTCACGGCGCGGACCACCGCGCGCCGGGCGATGTCGGGATGCAGGAATACGCCGCTCATGTCGCCGGGATCGCCGCGCAGGGGCCGCCCGCGATGCTGGTCGGCCACTCGATGGGCGGGATGGTGATCTCGGCGGCGGCGGAACGCGCGCCCGAGGCCGCGCGCAAGCTGGTCTATGTCGCCGCCCTGCTGCCGCGTTCGGGGCAGTCGCTGCTCGATCTCATCAAGCAACAAAGGACGCGCGGCATCGCCGACGCGGTGCGCCCGTCCGATCAGCCCGGCGCCACGATGCTTGATCCCGAACCGGCGGCCGATTTCCTGTTCCAGGACGCCACGCCAGAACAGCGCGCCACCGCGCTGGCC
>JBAVQZ010000159.1:0-1835 GCA_049694515.1 Paracoccaceae bacterium
CGGCTCCACCGCGAAATCGCACAGCACCCGCATCAGTTGCACGATGGCGTGGGTCTGCGGCAGGTGGATGCAGGGGGTGCCGATCTCTTTCCAGATGAAGGCCACCGCGTCCAGGCGGATGATCCGCACGCCGTTCTCGATATGCAGGCGCATGATCCGCAAGAACTCCAGCAGCACCTCGGGATTGCGGAAATCGACATCCACCTGATCGTGGCTGAAGGTGCACCAGACATGCCGTGGGCCATGCGCCGTGTGCACTTCGCGCAGCAGCGGACTAGTGCGGGGGCGGACGACCTCGGACAGGTCGTCATCGGGCGATGCTTCGAAGAAGAAGCGGTCATGGGGGGCGTGGCCCTGAAGGTATTCGTTGAACCAGGTCCCCTGGCTGGAAACATGGTTCAGCACCAGGTCCGACATCAATTTGAAGTCATCCGCGATGCGGCGGATGTCCGACCATTCGCCCAGGTTGCCGTTCACCGCCCGGTAATCGGTCACAGCGAACCCGTCATCCGAGGTGAAGGGGAAGAACGGCAGCACATGGACCGAGTCGATCGTGCCCTTCAGATAGCGGTGCAGGAAGTCGTTCAGGACGTCCAGCGGCTTGTGGACGCCGTCGATGATGGAATTGCCATAGGTGATGACCATCGCATCTCGCGCCGACCACAACCGGTTGCCCGGCGGGCGCGCGCGCTTGCGCCGGCCGTTTCCTTCGGGCCAGAACGCCGCGACGACCTGCGCGGCCAGGGTGTCACGGTCGTGCTCTGGGTAGATGCGGCCGATAAGGTCGGCCAGTTTGACGCTGAGGCTGGGTGGCTTGGGGCTCATGGCTCGGGTTTCGCAGGTTTCATCCAGCCTTGCGACCAAGGCCGAATGTGGCAAGCGATTGCGCCGGTTTTGGTGCCCGCCGCCGGGCGTTCCCGCCTTTAAGGACGCCCGGTTGCCCATTTTGTCGGCAGAGTCGAAATGGCATCGCTTGCGCGCCGTCAATGACAATCGGACCGAACCCGTTAATTTCCACACTGGAATTTAAGATGCCTGAATTCCCGAAAACGCTCCGGTTCACGGAACAGCCCGCCGCCTTGCCGCCTTATTTATTTTGACATTGAAAATAAGGAGTGAAACACTCCGGGCCTGTGACAAGGGAGGTGTCATGTTTCTTGGTCTCGATCTGGGAACCTCGGGCCTGCGCGCCACGCTGGTGGACCCGCAGGGTGAAATCGTCGCATCGGCCGAGGCGTCCCACCCGGTCAGTCATCCGCATCCGGGCTGGAGCGAGCAGGACCCCCAAAGCTGGGTGGCGGCTTGCGAAGCGGCCCTCGGGCGGCTGAAACAGGACTACCCGAAAGAACTGGCCGTGCTCAGGGGCATTGGCCTGTCGGGCCAGATGCACGGCGCCACGCTATTGGGTGCCGACGACCGCGTGCTGCGCCCCTGCATCCTGTGGAACGACACGCGCGCCCATGATGAAGCCGCCGCGCTGGACGCCACTGCCGGCGTGCGCGAGACTTCGGGCAATATCGTCTTTCCGGGCTTCACCGCGCCCAAGCTGATGTGGGTGAAGGCGCATGAGCCCGAGATTTTCGCGAAAACCGCAAAGGTGCTGCTGCCGAAGGATTACCTGCGGCTGTGGCTGACCGGCGGGCATGTGTCCGAGATGTCTGACGCCGCCGGAACCGCCTGGCTGGACGTGGGCGCGCGCGCCTGGTCGGACATGCTGCTTGAGGCGGGCGGGATGACCCGCGCCCAGATGCCCGATCTGGTGGAAGGGAGCGAACCCTCCGGCACCCTGCGGCCCGACCTGGCCGAGGCCTGGGGCGTACCGCGCGGCGTGATCG
>JBAVQZ010000160.1:0-3125 GCA_049694515.1 Paracoccaceae bacterium
AGCCCAGGCCTGGCCGGTCAATGGCGATGACGCGGTAATGCTTCGCCAGCCGCGGCAGCAGCGCGAAGGTGAAATCGCGCAGGCTGCCCGAGGCGCCGTGGATCAGCACCAGATCGGGGCCCGACCCTTCGACGACCGCGTGCATCCGTACGCCGTCCACGGTCAGGAAATCGCCCTGCGGCGGGTGGCTGGCCTCGGCCCGCGTTTCGCGCTGTGCGGCGCGGCGGTCGGTATAGACCGCGCCGGCCGTGGCGGCGACGGCAATGGCGATGAGGCTAGCGGCCAATTTTGTCCATGTCATATGGCGTGGTCTGGTACATCTCGTTGATCCAGTTGCCATATAGAAGATGCGCGTGGCTTCGCCAGCGGTTCTGCGGCTTTTTCGTCGGGTCGTCGTCGGGGTAGTAGTTCATCGGCACGTTGATCGCGGTGCCGGCCTCGACGTCGCGGTCGTATTCCTGTTTCAGCGTGTCGCTGTCATATTCCAGGTGGTTGAAGATATAGAGCGCCCGGTGCCCCGGATCCTCGACCAGGCAGGGGCCCACCTCGTCGCTGTAAAGCAGCGTGGTCAGCCCCGGCACGGCGTCGATCTCTTCCTGCCGCACTTCGGTCCAGCGGCTGACCGGGATCACGCAGGTGTCCGAAAAGCCCCGCAGATAGGGCGAGGTGGAATCGATGCAGCGATGCGGGAAGCAGCCGAACGCCTTCTTCTCCAGCATGTGCTTCTTTACGCCGTGGAAATGATGGATCATTGCCATGCCGCCCCAGCACACCCCCATGGTCGAGTGCACATGGCTCTGGGTCCATTCGAACACCTGGATCAGCTCGTCCCAGTAAGTGACTTCCTCGAAAGGCAAATGCTCGATCGGCGCGCCGGTTATGATCAGGCCGTCGAACTTCTCGCCCGAGGCCGCGACCTCGGCGAAGGGGCGATAGAACGCCTCCATGTGATCGGCGGCGGTGTTCTTCGTCTCATGCTCGGTCATCCGGATCAGCGACAGCTCGATCTGCAGCGGCGTCGCGCCGATCAGCCGGGCGAACTGGGTCTCGGTCTGGATCTTCTTGGGCATCAGGTTCAGCAGCCCGATGCGCAGCGGGCGGATATCCTGCACGTCGGCGCGGCTTTCCTCCATGACCATGACGCCTTCCCGGTCGAGAACGCCGAAAGCGGGCAGGTCATAGGGCAGCTTGATGGGCATGGACGGATCCAGTGTTGTTGCGCGGAAAAGGCGTTCGGAAAGACGCTTCGGGAGGTCTTTTGGATAGAGCGTTTTTCAGCGGGCCTCAAGGGCGCGGGCGATCAGGGCCTCGAAACCGGCCGGGTCTTTCACCCGCGCCGCTTCTTCCGCCGTAATCGCGACGCCCCAGTTTTCGGCCATCATCCGGTAGCGCGGCTGGCGGTGCGCCAGCGCCCGCGCATAAATCCATCGCACGAAGGCATCCGGATCGACGTCGCCTTCCGACAGGTTGTTTTCGCCCAAGTATTCCTCCCAGGCGCCACGCAGGAAGGCGGGGTCGTAATACATCGGCTTGGGCGCCCGGTCGAAGCGGCGGATCAGTTCTTCGGTATGTGCGTCGCTGCCCTTGATCCAGACCGGAAGCATCGCGTCGGACAGCGTTGAAAGCACCGGATCCTCGGGATTTTCGGGCTCCACCACCTCACAGATCGAGCCGCCGCTGTCGCAGACGAAATTGTCATATCCATAGATCTTGCGCGCCCGCGTGATGAAACGCGGCGTGTCCATCAGCGCGCTGATCTCGGCCTCGCGGTGCTGTTCCTGCCGGCGCATGTATTCGTCGAAGGGCAGGCCGCCCTTCCGGGGATCGCCCGGCTTGCCCAGGTAGGTCGAGAGCGGCGCGAGGTTGTCGAAGGTGATGTTCGACGCGATATAGACGCTGTCGGTCAGCAGCAGCTCGCGCAGCAGCGGCACCTTCATCGCCTCGCGTTTGAAATTGTCCGAGATATGCTCGCCCATGTAGCGGGTGCCGATGCGGTAATCGATGGAATAGTGGAAATACCCGCCCGCGTCGCGCAGCATGTTGGACAGATACGTCTTTCCGAGGCCCGACATGCCGAACAGAAGCACGTGCTTTGCCCTGGCCTTCGTCCAGTCCTGCGCCGAAGAATAGAGCATGATCCGCCCCCGTTGCCGCCCCGGCGCTTGGTAGCCAGCGCGACGCGCGCGGTCAAAGGATAAATCCACGTGCGCCCGGCGGTCGGCCGGTCAGAAACTGTAACCGACCTTCAACCCGAAGCCCAAGGCATGGTTGTCCTTGAACTTGCCGAAGGTCGTGCCGGGCGGGTACGGCAGAACCGCCGGGGTCTTTGTCTTGGCGTCGCCGATCATCGCGTAGCGCACGCCCCCGGTGATCTTCATCCTGCCGCGCGTATACGTCCCCGCCAGCCCGATACTGGTGAACCCGTCGGTCGGCCCCAAGTTGCCCGCGAAGCCGCCCACCGAAGGCTCGTATCCCAGGGTGATCGCGGCCGACCATGTATCGTTGAAGCGCCGCCCGACGCCCACGTTATAGGTGATCGTGTCGTCGTGATAGGAGACAAGCGGATCGGTGTAGAGGCCGACGTAATTGACCGGGCTGATGTCGAACGCCGTCCAGTCCACCCAGCGCACCGATCCGAACAGCAGCGTGTCTTTGGCGATCCCGGTCTGGAACTCGAGATTCAGGGACTGCGGCACCTCGGTCTTGAAGCTGGTGCTCGCCGGCCCGTTGAGCGGATCGGCCTCGCTGGCGGCGAAATCGTGGGTGATCGAAGAGTTGTAGGTCAGCGCGACCCGAAGCGCGATCTCGGGTTTTTCATATGCCATGCCGACGAGATAGCCGAAATCGGTCTCGCGCGATGTGTCCAGCGAATAACCGCTGAACAGCGCGACCTTCCCCTCGACTGACTGTGCCCGCAGGCCCCCGAAGACGCTGAAGCCGCCATTCAGCTTGTAGCGCCCCATGACCGTGACCGCACTGGAATCCAGCGAGGCCGTCGAGCCGCCATATAGATAGCCGGTGCCCGCCTTGTAATCCACATCCGCCCCGATCGGCTGATCCAGGACCAGAGCAAGGTCGAACCGGTCGTTGATCGCGGTCTTGAAGCTCAGCGCGGTGGTGGTGAA
>JBAVQZ010000161.1:0-3135 GCA_049694515.1 Paracoccaceae bacterium
CGCCAGCGCGGGCAGCACCACACCCGCCCCGGCGCCCGGTGAAAGCCCCCAGGCGAGGTCGCCCTTCGCCGCCGCGCCGGCGAAATAGATCACCGGGATACCGAGGATCAGTAACGCCCACCACCACGGCCCGCAGCGCCATAACGTCAGCCGCGTAAGGTAGCGGCCCAGCCCGGCCGCCCCGCCATGCCACAGAACCAGCGCGACCCCGGCGATCGCGGGGGCATAGACCGCCAGGATGAACAGCGGATGATGGCCGCTCAGAGGGCCCGTGAGCCGCGCGATCCGGTCGCCGAACAGCACGAACAGCACGAAAATCCCCCAGGCCATGCCGAAGGCGATCAGCAGGAACGGCCAGAACGCCGCGACCGGCACCCCGTCGGTCTCTTCTGGTGATGTTTCAACGGTCATGGCCCATGCCCTTGGCCGGATGCCATCGGTCAATGCTTGCAGGCCGCGCCGTCAGGCCCGGTGCGCGCCATCGGCCAGCGATTTGACGTAAGCGAGGATCTCGGACACCGGGCGCTTTTCCTCGATCAGCTTGACGATGGCCGAACCGACCACGGCGCCGTCGGCCACGCCCGCGATCGCCTCCGCTGCGTCGGGCGTCTTGATGCCGAAGCCCACGATCACCGGCAGGTCTGTATGCGCCTTGATCCGCGCGACCTCGGGGCCGACATCGCCGGCCTGCGCCTCGGCCGCGCCGGTGATCCCGGTGATCGAGACGTAATAGACGAAGCCGCTGGTGTTGGTCAGCACCTTGGGAAGGCGCTTGTCGTCGGTGGTGGGGGTCGCCAGCCGGATGAAGTTCAGCCCCGCCTTCTGCGCGGGGATGCAAAGCTCCTCATCCTCCTCGGGGGGCAGGTCCACCACGATCAGCCCGTCGATCCCGGCGGCTTCCGCGTCCTTCAGGAACTTCGCCACCCCGCGATTGTAGATCGGGTTGTAATACCCCATCATCACGATCGGCGTCTCGTCGTCGGTCTTGCGGAACTCGGTCGCCATGTCGAGCGTCTTCTGCAATGTCTGCCCGCCTGCCAGCGCGCGCTGCCCGGCCAGCTGGATGGTCGGACCGTCGGCCATCGGGTCGGTGAAGGGCATCCCCATCTCGATCACGTCCACGCCTGCGCCCGGCAGCCCCTTGATGATCTCCAGCGAGGTGTCGTGGTCCGGGTCGCCCGCCATGACATAGGCGACGAAGGCCTTCCGGCCCTCGGCCTTCAGGGCGGCGAACTTGCGGTCGATGCGGGTCATGGGCGTCCTCGTTGGCGTGTTTCAGGCGGTTTGCGGCAAGCGCGCAGGAAAATCAAGACGATGTCGCAGGTTGCCGGGGCGCGCGGGATCGCGCGCAGCCATGGCGTGACGCCATTGTCACGCCCAAGGGCGCCGGGCGAAAAAACCGATGCCCGGCGGCGGGAGCCGCCCGGCATCGGAGCAAGAGGATCCGGACAGGCGGACGCCGGCCCGGCTTGGGCGGATCATTCCGCCTGGATGGATTCCAGATAGCTGACCAGGGCCGTTACGCGGCCCAGGGCCATGGCCTGCGCATCCACGTCATGCGGCACGCTTTGCGCGCGCTCGACCGCGGCGGCGAAATAGCGGTCGCCCCAGACTGGCATGTTCCGGTCGCCATGCGGATTGATCATGTTCCGCCCGTCGATCATCTTGACGATCTGGTCGGTCGGAAAGGTTCCGCTGTAGCGCGACGAGATCTTCGTCAGGTCCGGCGGGGCAGTTTTCAGAACCGCCGCTACCGGCCCGTCGCCGTGCCCCTCCGGGCCGTGGCAGGAGGCGCATTGCGACATGTATTCCATTTTTCCGAGCGAGAGTTCGGTCGCATCGTCGGCCGCGAAAACCGCGCCGCTGAATGCCACCGTCACCGCAGCGGCCGCGGCCGTGTGCACCAAAATTCTACTGAAATCCATATCTACCTCCTGAAAAATCATTTCCTGGACCCCGCAAACGCACCGTGCATGGGAATGCCCATGGCGTTCGAGGTCCCGCTTTTCAGCTTTTCATCCGTGATCGTGGAACGCATTGATAATTATCAAGCCGGCCGGGCCGGCGCCGCGCCGCTTGACGTTCGCCCCCGCCAGACCCTACATGCGCCCGATTGCAGGCACAGGAGAATGGCATGGGCTTCAAGACCGGGATCGTGGGGCTGCCCAATGTGGGCAAGTCGACGCTTTTCAACGCGCTGACCCGAACTGCGGCGGCGCAGGCGGCGAACTTTCCCTTCTGCACGATCGAGCCCAATGTCGGCGAGGTGGCGGTGCCCGACCCGCGGCTGGAGAAGCTGGCCGCCATCGCGGGCAGCAAGCAGATCATCCCGACGCGCATGACCTTCGTCGATATCGCCGGACTGGTGAAGGGCGCCAGCAAGGGCGAGGGGCTGGGCAACCAGTTCCTGGCCAATATCCGCGAATGCGACGCCATCGCCCATGTGCTGCGCTGTTTCGAGGATGAGGACGTCACACATGTGGACGGCCGCGTCGATCCCGTGGAAGATGCGCGCACCATCGAGACCGAACTGATGCTCGCCGACCTGGAGTCGATCGACCGGCGGCTGCAGAACCTGGCGCGCAAGATCAAGGGCGGCGACAAGGAGGCGGCGCAGCAGAAACGCCTGCTCAAGGCCGCCGAGGCCGAGCTGGAGGCGGGCCGGCCCGCGCGCAGTGTCGAGGTCGATGACGACGACCGCAAGGCCTGGAACATGCTGCAACTGCTGACCGCCAAGCCGATCCTTTATGTCTGCAACGTGTCCGAGGAGGACGCGGCCAAAGGCAACGCCCAGTCGGACCGGGTGGCGGAGATGGCGGCCGAGGAGGGCGCGGCGTCGGTGGTGATCTCGGCCCGGATCGAGGAAGAGATCAGCCAGCTCGACGCCGAGGAGGCCGAGATGTTCCTGGCCGAGATGGGGCTGGAAGAGGCCGGGCTCGACCGGCTGATCCGGGCGGGCTATGACCTGTTGGGGCTGCAGACCTATTTCACCGTCGGTCCGAAAGAGGCGCGCGCCTGGACGATCCGCAAGGGCACGCTCGCCCCGCAGGCGGCCGGCGTGATCCACGGCGATTTCGAGAAGGGCTTCATCCGGGGTGAGACCATCAGCTACGACGATTTCGTGGCCCTGGGCGG
>JBAVQZ010000162.1:0-3371 GCA_049694515.1 Paracoccaceae bacterium
CGGGACGGGCTCTGCCCTCCGGTCACACCGGCCGGAAGCCCGGCCGCACAATCCGTCGCGCGTGCGGTTTCGCCGCTTGCCGCGAAAAGCCGGCCCTAGTATCACAAGAGCTATGAACGATGTGACCGACGACCCCAATATCGGCCCCCCCGAGCTGTCCGAGCCGCTGCGCCGCGCCATTGGCGAACGGTATCTGACCTATGCGCTGTCCACCATCATGGACCGGGCGTTGCCGGACGCGCGCGACGGGCTGAAACCGGTGCATCGGCGCATCCTTTACGCGATGCGCGAGCTGCGGCTCAGTTCCTCCGGCGGGTTCCGCAAGTCGGCCAAGATCAGCGGCGACGTGATGGGCAACTATCACCCGCATGGCGATGCCGCGATCTATGATGCGATGGCGCGGCTGGCACAGGATTTCAACGTGCGCTACCCGCTGGTGGACGGGCAGGGCAACTTCGGCAATATCGACGGCGACAACCCGGCCGCCAGCCGCTACACCGAGGCCCGCCTGACCGCAGCGGCCGAGGCCCTGATGGAGGGGCTGAACGAGAATGCCGTCGATTTCCGCGCCAATTACGATGGCACGCTGGAAGAGCCGGTCGTCCTGCCCGCCTCCTTCCCCAACCTTCTTGCCAACGGGTCCAGCGGCATCGCCGTGGGCATGGCCACAAACATCCCGCCGCACAATATCGAAGAGCTGATCAGCGCCTGCCTGCACCTGATCAAGACGCCCGATGCCCGCGACGAGACCCTGCTGAACTATATCCCGGGCCCCGATTTCCCCACCGGCGGCGTGATCGTGGAGCCGAAGGAAAGCATTCTGGAAGCCTACCGCACGGGCCGCGGCGCCTTCCGCCTGCGCGCGAAATGGGAGGTGGAGGATCTGGGTCGCGGGCAGTGGCAGATCGTCGTCACCGAGATCCCGTATCAGGTTCAGAAATCCCGCCTGATCGAGAAGATCGCCGAGTTGCTTCAGGCCAAGAAGATCCCGATCCTGGCCGATATCCGCGACGAGAGCGCCGATGACGTGCGGATGATCCTGGAGCCACGCTCGAAGAACGTGGACCCGGACGTTCTGATGGGCACGCTGTTTCGACACTCCGATCTGGAAGTGCGCTTCAGCCTGAACATGAACGTGCTGATCGACGGGCGCACGCCGAAGGTGTGCAGCCTGAAAGAGGTGCTGCGCGCCTTCCTCGACCACCGGCGCGAGGTCCTGCTGCGCCGCTCGCAGCATCGGCTGGAAAAGATCGACCACCGGCTGGAAGTGCTGGAAGGCTTCATCATCGCCTTCCTCAACCTGGACCGCGTGATCGACATCATCCGCTACGACGACGACCCCAAGGCGGCGCTGATGCGCGAAGACTGGGGGCGCGATCATGCGCGCGCCATATCCGAGTCCGATTACCGCAGTCCGCCGCCGGGCGACGGCGAGTTGAGCGAGGTGCAGGTCGAGGCGATCCTGAACATGCGCCTGCGCTCCTTGCGGCGGCTGGAAGAGATGGAGCTGTTGCGCGAACGCGACGCGCTGATGGAAGAACGCGCCGGCCTGGAGGACCTGCTGGAGAACGAAAACGTTCAGTGGGACAGCATCGCCGCGCAGCTGCGCGAGACGCGGACGACGTTCGGCAAGAAATCCGAGGGCGGCGAACGGCGCACGCAGTTCGCCGAGGCGACTCAGGTCGAGGATGTGCCGCTTGAGGCGATGATCGAGCGCGAGCCGATCACCGTGGTCTGCTCGAAGATGGGCTGGATCCGGGCGATGAAGGGTCACATTGCGCTGGATACCGCGCTGAAGTTCAAGGATGGCGACGAGGGGCGCTTCGTCTTTCATGCCGAGACGACCGACAAGCTGGTGCTGTTCGGAAGCAACGGGCGGTTCTACACGCTGTCCGCGGCGCAGCTTCCGGGCGGACGCGGCATGGGGGAGCCGGTGCGGCTGATGGTCGATCTGCCCAACGAGGCGGAGATCGTGGATCTTTTCATTCATCGCCCCGGCGCAAAGCTTCTTGTCGCGTCTTCGGCCGGGGACGGCTTCGTGGTGCCCGCGGACGACGTCATCGCCCAGACCCGCAGCGGCAAGCAGGTTCTGAACGTCCGCGCCCCGGGTGCGGCGAAGGTCTGCCGCTTCGTGACCGGCGATCACGTCGCCTGTGTCGGCGAGAACCGCAAGGTCCTGATCTTCCCGCTGGACGAGCTTCCCGAAATGGGCCGCGGCAAGGGCGTGCGGCTTCAGAAATACAAGGATGGCGGGCTGTCGGACGCCATAACCTTCACGCTGTCGGACGGTTTGTCCTGGAAGGATCCGGCGGGGCGCACCCGGACGGAAACGGATCTTTCCGAATGGCTGGGAAAACGCGCCGGGGCCGGGCGCATGGCGCCGCGCGGCTTCCCGCGCGACAACAGGTTCACCTGAGCGCGCAGATTGCACCGCCCGCGCCTGTGGGCTAACGGTTGATTACGAACGGACGGGGACTGGAGGCAGGATGCAGCGAATGGCGAAAATCGGCCGCATGGGCCTGGGCGCGCTTTGTCTGGCCGTGCTGGCGGGCTGCGCGGGAAGCAACGATCTGGCCGAACCGCCGGTGCCGCTGGGCGATTTCGCGCTGGGCTATGATATCGTCGTGGCGAAGAACGCCCAGAAGATCGCGCCCTCGCGCGAGGCGACGCCCGAAGAGCTGAAAACGGCGCTGCAGGCCGAGATCGGCAAGCGGTTCGGCCGCTACGAGGGCGACAAGCTTTATCACATCGCGGTCAATGTCGATGCCTACGCGTTGGCGATTCCGGGCGTTCCCGTCGTCGTCTCGCCCAAATCGGCGCTGGTGATCTCGGTCAATGTCTGGGACGACGCGGCGGGCGCCAAGCTCAACGCCGAACCCAAGCAGATGACGGTGCTGGAAAGCTTTTCCGGCAAGACGGTGATCGGCTCGGGCCTGACCCAGTCGCGCGAGGAGCAGATCCAGAATTTGGCGCAGAACGCCGCCAAGGCGATCGAGAACTGGCTGGTGAAGAACCGGCTGGAATGGTTCGGCGAAACCGCCGGCCTGAGCGAGGAGGAACTTGCCGCGCTCGAAGCCGGAAACGCTTCGGACGCGGCGGCGGCCGGGCCCGCGGCGGACGCGGAAGTCACGGAGGCGTCCGAAACCGGCAACTGACGCTTGATTTTCATTCCGCCAGCCAATAACTAGCGCGCGATGTTGAATCGGGCCGCTGGTGGCCCCTTAACCGATGAGGCGCCTGAGGAATGGCTAAGGAAAAGTTTGAGCGTAACAAACCGCATGTCAACATCGGCACGATCGGCCATGTCGACCACGGCAAGACGACGCTGACGGCAGCGATCACGAAGTATTTCGGCGATTTTCGCGCCTATG
>JBAVQZ010000163.1:0-1646 GCA_049694515.1 Paracoccaceae bacterium
CCGCTGGAGCGCATAACGGAGGCCGCCGCCTCGGCCGACGCGCTGATCGGCGCGGATACCGCCGCGCCGGAAGACTGGACCGCCCGGCTGCGCGCCGCCATCGAAAACGGCGTCGCGGCGCAGGACGCCTTGCGGCAAAGCCTGCTGGAAAGCGCCGGCCGCGCCCATGACATCGCGATGGGAATGGATTTCGGACTGCTCTACGACGCCGAGACGCGGACCTTTTTCATCGGTTACAACCTCAGCGTCGACCGGATGGACCAGCACCGTTACGACCTGCTGGCCTCCGAGGCGCGTCTGGCCAGCTATTTCGCCATCGCCAAGGGCGACGTGCCGGTGGCGCACTGGTTCCATCTGGGTCGCCCGATCACCCGCAGCGCTGGCCAGTTGACCGTGCTGTCGTGGAACGGCTCGATGTTCGAATACCTGATGCCGGCGCTGCTGCTGCGAAGCGAGCCGGGGCGCCTGCTGGGGCAGAGCGAGATCGCCGCCGTCGCGGTGCAGCGCCGCTATGGCGAGCAGCTGGGGCTTCCCTGGGGCGTGTCCGAGGCCGCCTTCGCCACCCGGGATTCCGCGCATCGCTATCAGTACCGCGCGTTCGGGGTGAACGGGCTTGGCCTGAAACAGGGCCTGACCGACGATTACGTTGTGGCGCCCTATGCCAGCGCGCTGGCGCTGTCGGTGTCGCCCGGCGCGGCGGTAAGAAACCTGCGCCGGCTCGACAAGATGGGCCTGCAGGGGCGCTACGGCTTTTTCGACTCGGTTGATTTCACGCCGGATCGAAAACCGCCCGAGGGCGATTTCACGCCGGTGCGCACCTTCATGGCGCATCACCAGGGGATGCTGCTGGCCGCGATCGACAACGCGCTGAACGCCAATATCCTTGTGCGTCGTTTCGCCCGCGATCCGCGCATCGCGGCGATGGACCTGCTGTTGCAGGAGAGGGTGCCGTGGGAATACGTTCCCGAAACGCTGCCCGAGCCCGAAAAGGCACTGCCCGACCTGGCACGCAAATCGGTGCCGCATCTGGACGGCTGGGACGCGCCCGAAACGCGCGGGGCGCAGCTTCACCTGATCGGCAACGGCCGCCTGTCGTCCTGGATCACCGATACGGGCGGCGGCGCGCTGTGGTGGCACGACCAGTCCCTCACACGCTGGACCGGCGATCCCGAACGCGACGATGGCGGGGCCCGGCTGTTCCTGCGAGATCCGGCGACCGGCGCCACATGGTCCTTCGGGCGACGCCCGCCGGACGCACCGGACCAGCAGGCCGATGTGCAGTTCCATCCCGGCAAGGCGGTTTTCCACCAGAACGATCACGGCATCGCCGCCACGCTGGAAATCACCGTTGCCGAAGGCGATGACGTGGAAATCCGCCGTGTGACGCTGATCAACGACGGCCCGCAGCCCCGCGAGATAGAGCTGACCAGCCATGCCGAGGTGGTATTGGCGCCCTTCGCCTCGCACGAGCGGCACCCGGCCTTCAGCAAGCTTTTCGTTCACAGCGAGTTCCTGCCCGATCTCGGCGCGCTGCTGTTCACCCGGCGGCCGCGGCGTCCCGGCGACGGCCCGCCGGTGCTGCTTCACCGGCTGCTGACGGATGGCGGGCCCATCGGCATGGCCGGGTTCGAGACCGACCGACGGGC
>JBAVQZ010000164.1:0-1632 GCA_049694515.1 Paracoccaceae bacterium
AGCGCGCCGAGCAAATGCGCGCCGAGCTGATCGAGATCGCCGTCGAGGTCGATGACGAGGCGATGGAGAAGTACCTGGACGGCGAAGAGCCCGACCAGCCGAAGCTGCGCGAGCTGATCCGCAAGGGCACGCTGTCGATGGCCTTCGTGCCGGTTCTTGCGGGCTCCGCCTTCAAGAACAAGGGCGTGCAGCCGCTTCTGAACGCGGTGATCGACTATCTGCCCGGTCCGCTGGACGTGCCGCCCTACATGGGCTTCTCGCCGGACGACGAGACCGAGACCCGCAATATCGAGCGCCGCCCCGGCGACGAGCAGCCCTTCGCGGGCCTTGCGTTCAAGATCATGAACGACCCCTTCGTGGGCACGCTGACCTTCACCCGGATCTATTCGGGCATCCTGACCAAGGGGGACAGCATCATCAACTCGACCAAGGGCAAACGCGAGCGCATCGGCCGGATGATGATGATGCACTCCAATGCCCGCGAGGAGATCGACTGGGCGGGATCGGGCGATATCATCGCGCTGGCCGGTCTGAAGGAAACGACCACCGGCGACACGCTTTGCGACGCCAACAAGCAGGTCGTGCTGGAAACCATGACTTTCCCCGATCCGGTGATCGAGATCGCGGTGGAGCCGAAAACCAAGGCGGACCAGGAGAAGATGAGCCAGGGTCTGGCGCGTCTGGCCGCCGAGGACCCGTCCTTCCGCGTCGAGACCGACCTCGAGTCCGGCCAGACCATCATGAAGGGCATGGGCGAGCTTCACCTCGACATCCTGGTCGATCGCCTGAAGCGGGAATTCAAGGTCGAGGCGAATATCGGTGCACCGCAGGTGGCCTATCGCGAAACCATCGGCCACGAAGCCGAGATCGACTACACCCACAAGAAGCAGTCGGGTGGCTCGGGTCAGTTCGCGCGGGTCAAGATGGTGATCGAGCCCACCGAGCCCGGCGAAGGCTACAGCTTCGAAAGCCTGATCGTGGGCGGTTCGGTGCCGAAGGAATACATCCCCGGTGTCGAGAAGGGCATCAAGTCGGTGATGGACAGCGGTCCGCTGGCCGGCTTCCCGGTGATCGACTTCAAGGTTAAGCTGATCGACGGCGCCTATCACGACGTGGACTCTTCGGTGCTGGCGTTCGAGATCGCCTCTCGCGCCGCGATGCGCGAAGGCCTTCGCAAGGCCGGCGCCAAGCTGCTGGAGCCGATCATGAAGGTCGAGGTGGTGACGCCCGAGGAATACACGGGCAACGTCATCGGCGACCTGACCTCGCGCCGGGGTCAGGTGCAGGGGCAGGACAGCCGCGGCAATGCCGTGGTGATCAACGCCTTCGTGCCGCTGGCCAACATGTTCGGCTATATCAACACGCTGCGCTCGATGTCCTCGGGCCGGGCGCAGTTCACGATGCAGTTCGACCACTATGAACCCGTTCCGCAGAACATCTCGGACGAAATTCAGGCGAAATACGCGTAACGCGCCGTCGTTGCGGAAGATGACAAGGAGGCCATCATGGCTAAGGAAAAGTTTGAGCGTAACAAACCGCATGTCAACATCGGCACGATCGGCCATGTCGACCACGGCAAGACGACGCTGACGGCAGCGATCACGAAGTATTTCGGCGATTTTCGCGCCTATG
>JBAVQZ010000165.1:0-2587 GCA_049694515.1 Paracoccaceae bacterium
GGTCCGGCCGGCGCCTGCGGCTCCGCCTCGGGGGGGCGGCAGTCTGACGGCGTATGCTCGGCGATGGTGCGCAGGATTTCACCCCGCTTGAGCGGCTTGGTAAGATAGTCGTCCAGCCCGGCCGCGAGTATGTCCTCCGCATCGCCCTCCAGCGCATGCGCGGTCAGGGCCACGATCGGCACCGGCCGGGCGCCCGTCTCCTCCTCGCGCGCGCGGATCGCACGGGTCGCCGCCTTGCCGTCCAGTCCCGGCATGGAGATGTCCATGAAGATCAGGTCGGGACGGGATGCGGCGAATGCCTCGACCGCGCCTTTCCCGTCGTCGGCAAAGACAAGCTCCAGGTCGAGCGTGCGCAGCATTTTCGAGAATACCAGCTGGTTGGTCTTGTTGTCCTCGGCGGCCAGGACGCGCATCCTGCGCGGCGCCGCCGGTTCCGGGCCGGGCGACGCGGGCGTATCGGTCAGCGCGCAGAGCGCCTCGAACAACGTACGGCGCAGGACCGGCTTGCCCAGCACCATGTCCACCGCGTCGGGCAGCGCGCCCTTGTCGAGATATGCGGTATCCGAGCTCAGAAGAAGCACGGGGGCGATGCACCCGGCCTCGCGCAGCGCCGCGGCGAGGGCGGGTCCGTCCATTCCGGGCATCCGGTGGTCGGTGATGACAAGCTCGACCCGCCCTTCCGCCTCTCGCGCGGCAAGCGCCTCGGCCCCGTTGCGGTGGGCGATCACCTCCAGCCCCAATTGCCGGAGCTGGCCGTCCAGGATCGTGCGGTTGATCTCCTGGTCGTCGACAACAAGAACGCGGTCCAGCCCTTCGGGCAGGGAAACCGGCGGCGCCGCACCGTCCTCGGCCACCGGCATGGTCAGACGGATGCCGAAACATGCCCCCTGGCCCTTTTCCGATTCCACCCAGATCTCGCCACCCATCAGGGCCACCAGCCGCCGGCTGATGGCCAGGCCCAGCCCGCTGCCCTCGAACTTGCGGTTCTGCTGATCCTCCACCTGATTGAACTCGCCGAAGATGTGCGCCTGCATCTCGGGCGCGATGCCGATTCCGGTGTCCTCGATCGTGATGTGAACCTGCTGGTGCCCCGCAGCCTCGGCCTCGATCCCGACGACCCGCACCAGGACATGACCCGCGTCGGTGAACTTCACCGCGTTTCCGATGAGGTTGGTCAGGATCTGGCGGATCCGGCCCCTGTCGCCCTCGAACCGCGTGGGCAGGAACATGTCGTAATCTATCATCAGGTCCAGCGCCTTGCCGTGTGCGGTCGCCTGCAACAGCATCACCACCTCGTGGATAACGCGCTCCAGATCGAACGGCTCGCACCGCAGGTTCAGCTTCGCCGCCTCGATCTTCGAGAAGTCTAGGACATCGTTGAGAAGCATCAGCAGCGCCTCGCCCGAATTCCGGATCGTTTCGGCGTATAGCCTCTGCTCCTCGTTCATCCCGGTCTCGCACAGCAATTCGGCCATGCCGACGACGCCGTTCATCGGCGTGCGGAGTTCGTGGCTCATGTTCGCGAGAAAGGCGGTTTTCGCCCGGTTTGCGGATTCGGCGGCGCGAAGTGCCTCTTCCAGCGCCTGCTGCTGGCGCTTCTGATGCGTGATGTTCAAGTTCAGGCTGACGACGTCGCCATCCGGCGTGCGCCGGTCGATCAGGCGGATATATTGCCCGTTCCACAGCCGGATCTCGCGGTCGGGCGCGGGATGGCTGTTCCATCGCGCGATCATCCGCCCGGTCCACTCAGCCGGGGGCAGCCCCTCGGTGTCGACGATTCCTTCGGCGGCGATCAGCCGGGCGATGTCGTGGTAGTGGACGCCGGGCGCCACCGCCTCCAGCCCGTCGAAGATCGAGAAATAGGCCCGGTTGGCCGCGACCATCCGGTCGTCGCAGTCGAACACGGCAAAGCCGTCGCGGATCGTCTCGACGGAGTTCCACAGCCGCCGCTCCGCGATTTCGACGGCGTGGGTGACAACCTTCAGCTCCGACATCACCTCGTCGTTGCGGCCTTTCAGATCCTCGGCCTGCTGACGGGTTTCCACGATCTCGTCCGACAGGTGGCGGGCGTGGTGCGACAACTTCCTGTTGGCTTCCAGCAACTCGCGGCTCTTCTGCTCCAGCAGCCGTTCGGCGGCCAGCCTTCCGCGCCGCTCTGTCGCCAGTTTCTCTTCAAGCGTCATGCACTCCTCCGCATCTCAGATGCTTGCCGCCGATCCTTTCCCATCAGGGTGAATGGGCGGTTAATGGCACAGGGGAATCGTTGCCAACGGCGCGCAGCCCGTGCCAGAATCGAGGAATTGTTCCTCCCGGAGTATTCGCATGCGCCGCATTTTCCTGACTGCCATCCTTCTTGCCGTCGGGTTTTCAGCGCCCGCCCCGGCGCAGCAGCAATCACCCGTGCCCGAGCGCCACATCGCCGTCTCGCGCGACGTGGATTTCCCGGGCGGCGACATCCGCACGCTTTTCGACGCCAGTTTCGAAACGTGCCGCCGCGCCTGCCTGAGCGATCCGCAATGCGCCGCCTTCACGTTCAACACCCGCTCCAACGCATGTTTTCCGAAACGCGGAGTGAACGGACGCGAGC
>JBAVQZ010000166.1:0-3625 GCA_049694515.1 Paracoccaceae bacterium
GGGCGGGGCAGCGCCATGCCCGCGATCCCGTCATCGTCCGAGGCCGCGGCGCCGCCGCCCGACAGCATCCGGCGCAGCCGTTCGGCATGAGAGCGGGTGGCGATCCGCACCCGCTCGCCGACCGCGATTCCGTCCTTATCCTCGGTAAGCTGGCGCGCGGCGGCGTTGGCGAAGATCACTTCGCCGTCGCGCCCGACAAGCACGACGCCCAGCGCCAGAAGATTCAGCACCTCCAGCGCGCCGGCCGATACCGCCCCGGCCTGAACCTGCTGCCAGCTTTCGCGCAGGCTGTCCAGCCGTTGGCGCCGCATCTGCTCGACCCGGGTCAGGCAGGCCTCGATGCTGGCCAGCATCAGGTCGAAATCGATCGGCTTCACCAGATAGTCGTCCACCCCGGCCCGCTTGCCCGAAATCACGTCGTCGCGGCTGCCAAGCGCCGTGAGGAAGATGACGGGCATGTCGGCCATGTCGGGATGAGTCCGGCGCACCTGCTCCAGAACCTCGTGTCCGCCCAGATGCGGCAGGATGATGTCGCACAGGACCAGATCGGGGCGGAACGTCTCGACCGCCTCCAGCGCGGCCCGGCCGTCCGCCGCGGTGCACACGTCATAGCCCGCCGCCTCCAGTTCCTCGGCGAGATCGGCGCGCAGATGCGGCTCGTCCTCGACGCAGAGGATCTTCTTCACGTTATCGCGCAAACCGGGCGACAAGACTGCCCTTTCCGACCGTTAATGACTACACTCTTCGTCACCCGACCACAGCTTTCGCGCGGGAACAAGGGCGGTTCCCCGTCCTTTTTGACGGGGCCGCGCCGCGCGGTGCGGGATAACCACGGGATGACACAGGACAATCGGAAAGGTCTGACATGACGAGAGCAACGGCACTTCGCCTCATCGGCGCCGCTATCGCCTTCCTTCCCGCGGCCGCGCTGGCCGGTGGCACGGCGGTCACCGAAAGCTCGAGCGCCGGAATGAACATCGGCGGTTCCTCGATGGCGGGCGGCACGACCCGGACGGAAATCGCCTGGCGCGACCCGGGCACCGTGCGGATCACACCCAAGGGTCAGGGCGGCTACATGATTGCACGGGACGGTTCGGTCTATTCCGTCGCGCAACAGGGCGGACAAACCATGGTCATCGACATGGCGGCGATGAAAGGCATGATGCAGCAGATGACCCAGGGGCAATCCGGCAACGGTCCCAGCCTGGGATCGGTCGATTCCGTCCAGGCGACCGGGCGCAGCGAAACCGTGGCCGGAATCCGGGGGAAGGTATTCAACGTGACGACCACGGATTTCCGCGACACCACCGTGACGAGCGAATGGGTGCTGACCGGCGATCCGCTGGTCACGGAAATGACCGACGCCTATTTCGGCGCGATCACGTCGATGTTCGGGAACGACGGCGGCCAGATGGCCCGCAACTGGCAGGGCGGGCTTCCCGCCGGGATGCACGGGATTCTGCGCGCGGGCGATCAGTTCCGGCTGGTTTCGATCTCGGCCGACACGCCCCCCGCCAACCAGTTCGAGCTTCCGGCGGCGCCGACCGATCTGGGTGCGATGATGAAGGGGATGGGCAACTGAGCCACCCCCGCGGCGCCCCGCCCGCCATGTCACGGGCGGGGCCGCCGGCCCCTGTCACCGGTTGCGCGAGGACAGGTCGAGCACGTCGATCACCTCGTGGATCAGGTGCAACTCGTCGAACAACTCGTCAGCGCGCTCGCGACCGCCTTCCAGGTAGCTCTTGAAGATGCTTCCCCCCTCGAACCGGTTCTCATTGCTTCGCAGGGCGAGCATCAGGTCGTGGCCGTTGAACGCCATCACCAGCTGGCGCGCGCTTCCAAGGCGGTTCGCCAGCTCGGTCAGCCGCTCCATGAAGGTCGGGTTCAGCAGGAAACGCGCCTCGACCTGGTCCTCGGAATAAACCTCGTAGGCCCGCTCGAACCGCGGATCCTCCAGCGTCACCCGCTCGCCGCGCTTGCTCAGGCCCACCAGCTTGTTGCCCAGCCAGGTGGCGTCAGACATCACCAGCGTGTGCGCGGTGAAGGGTTTCTCGAAGCTGCACATCAGCAGAAGGCCCTCGAAGACGGTGACGGTCTTCTTCTCGACATTGTCGTCGCTGTCGTCCAGGTGGTTCTCGTCTCGCTCGATCCGCTCCAGCCGCGCCTCGCAGAGCTGCAGATCGACACCGTCATGCGTGCCGGCGATCCTGTCCTCCAGCTTGCGCTTGTCATGCTTGCCGACGACGTCCGCTTCGCGGAAACGGTCCACGGGGAAATCGAATTTCTTGTGGCTGTAGTCGAGACCCAGGTAATTGCAGGTGCGGCCAACGAGCACTTCCTTCAACGGCGCCTTGGCATATCTGTAAGTCAGCACCGCGCCGACGCCGCCGATACCCATCAGCCCGAAGCCACCGAAGCCGAAAAGATCCTTGTCCAGCCCGGTGACCCCGGTCAGCCAGTCGGCGAGAAAGAAAAGCAGCAGCCCCGCGCCCGCGAGCACGAGCAGCACGACGATCAGCGCGGACAGGATGCGGCGCTGTCCCTCGATCTGCTCCAGCTCGGGCGCGATTTCGGCATCGAAATAGGCGTCGAATTCCGCGCCCGGGTCCAGTCTTTCGGTGTTCGCCATGCTCATGCCCGCGCATCCCCTTTCGCGGGCGCGCCCGGCACGTTGAGGAAAGCGTCGGCGTCGACCGGCTGGCGCATGGCCTCGTCCTCGATCTCGAAGAACGGCATTTCCTGCACCCCGGCCATGCCCGCGATCATCGAGCCGGGGAAGATCTGCACCGAGGTGTTCAGGTCCGTCACCGCCGCGTTGTAGAACCGCCGCGAGGCGGCGATGTGACCCTCGACGTCGCGGAAGGTCTGCTGGGTCTCGACGATGGTCTCGCTGGAGCGCAGCTCGGGATAGTTCTCGGCCACGGCGAACATCCGGCGCATCCCGGCCTGCAACGCGCCCTCCGCGTCGAGATGTTTCTGCACCTGCTCCTTGTCCTCGGGGTCATAGGGTTTCTGCGCCTGCGTCCGCAGCTCCGTCACACGGTTCAGCAACTCGCGCTCGTGCGTCATGAACTGATTTGCCATCTTCAGGACATTGGGCAGCAGGTCATGTCGCTTGCGAAGCTGCACGTCGATCGAGGACAGCGCCTCCTGCACGCGGTTGCGTCGCCGGATCAGCGCGACATACCAGAAATACCCGAACATCATGATCAGGATGATCACGACGAGGAGGATGATCAGAACGGTCATTTCGCTTGGCTCCCTTGATGCCTGAATGAGCGCGGGAACCGCCCCTGTGCCGGGCTTTCGGTGTTGAATGATCCGAAAATTTCCATTCCGGGGTCCCCGCCTTGCCTTCGGGACCCTTGCTAGAACAGCCGCCCGCTTCCGCGCCCCGTCCATTCGGACGGGACGCGGCGGGCGTGCGCATCACACCAGCCGGCCGTCCTCAAGGTGCAGGATGCGGTCCATCCGCTCGGCCAGCGCAACATTGTGGGTGGCGATCAGCGCCGACAGCCCGCTGCGCTGCACCAGTTCCATCATTGCCTCGAACACGGTGTCCGAGGTCGCCGGGTCCAGATTGCCGGTGGGCTCGTCGGCCAGCAGCAGGCGCGGCCGGTTGGCC
>JBAVQZ010000167.1:0-1581 GCA_049694515.1 Paracoccaceae bacterium
CGCAGGCGGCCTTGACCGCCATGCCGTTCAGGTCCGACCCCGACGAGGCCGCGGTGGCCGAGGTGTTGGGCACCTTGCCGGTGTCGGTCGCGGTGATCTTGACGGCCTCGATTCCCACGCCGAAGGACGCCGCGGCGACCTGCGCCACTTTCTGAAACAGCCCCTGTCCCATCTCGGTGCCGCCGTGGTTCATGTGGATCGAGCCGTCCTGATAGACGTGGACCAGTGCTCCGGCCTGGTTCAGATGGGTCAGCGTGAAGGAGATGCCGAACTTTACCGGGGTCAGCGCGATACCCTTCTTCAGCACCGCGTTGGCGGCGTTCCATTCGGCCACCGCGCGCCGCCGCGCGTGGTAATCGGCGCTTTTCTCCAGCTTGGCCACCATCTCGTGCAGCACGAAATCCTCGACGGCCATGTGATAGGGCGTGGTCTGCGGCGCCGCTGCGGGCTTCTTCTCGGCCCCAATACTCCCGCCGGAGGCGGCCGGCATCGCGGCATAGAAATTCGCCTTGCGGATCTCGAGCGGGTCTTTTCCCAACTCATGCGCGATATGATCCATCACCCGCTCGATGCCGACCATGCCCTGCGGCCCGCCGAAGCCGCGGAAGGCGGTGGCCGACTGGGTATTGGTCTTCAGCCGGTGGCTTTCGATCCGTGCGTTGGGCAGGTGATAGGCGTTGTCGGCATGCAGCATCGCCCGGTCGGCCACGGGCAGCGACAAATCCTGCGCCCAGCCGCAACGTGCGTACTGCACGATCTCCACCCCCGCGATTCGGCCGTCGCCGTCGAACCCGGCGCGATAGGTGATACGGAAATCGTGACGCTTGCCGGTGATTGTCATGTCGTCGTCGCGATCATAGCGCATCTTGCAGGCGCGCCCGGTCAGCCGCGCCGCCACCGCGCAGGCCACGGCCAGCGCGTTGCCCTGGCTTTCCTTGCCGCCGAACCCGCCGCCCATACGCCGCGTCTCGACCCGCACGGCGTTCATCGGCAGGCCCAGCGCATCGGCCACCTTGTGCTGGATCTCTGTCGGATGCTGGGTGGAGGAGTGAACCACCATGTCGCCGCCTTCCTGCGGCACGGCCAGCGCGGCCTGACCTTCCAGGTAGAAATGCTCCTGCCCGCCGATCTCGATCCGGCCCTCGACGACATGCGCGGCGTTGTCGATGGCCGCCGCCGCATCGCCCTTCTCGAACAGGCGCGGGCCTTCCTCGAAGCGGCTGTCCGCGGCAAGCGCGTCGTCGATGCTCAGCAGGGCGGGGCGTTCGTCATAATCCACCTGTGCCAGCCGCGCGGCCTTGCGCGCGGCCAGGTGGCTGTCGGCCACCACCAGGAAAAGCGGCTGGCCGTAATAAAACACTTCGCCCATCGCCAGAAGCGGCTCGTCATGGATCGAGGGCGAGACGTCGTTCGCCGCCGGCAGGTCGGCGGCGGTCAGCACGGCGACGACGCCCGGCGCGGCGCGCACTGGCGACAGGTCCATCCCGGTGATCGAGGCGCGCGCTACCGTCGACATCCCGAAAGCAAGGTGCAGCGTGCCGGCGGGTACCGGGATGTCGTCTACATAGCGCGCCTGTCCGG
>JBAVQZ010000168.1:0-9121 GCA_049694515.1 Paracoccaceae bacterium
GAGCGTGCTCGGTGCGGTCCCCTGCGAGGCGGACATGCCCGAGCGCGGATCGCCGCGAAGCACCCAGCCGCCCACGCAGAAGCTGCCGGTCGCGGCAGCGCCGCCGACCCTGCCGGTTTTTTCATCACGCGCGAGGATTGAATAGGTCATTTCACAGTCCCGGTCCGAGTCCGGCCCCGTTTATCACGAAAAATTCGACCGATCCAATTTATCATGATAATTTTGGATAGAATCAAAAAAAGACGTCCATCCAACAGAGAGGTTTGACAATGAGACTTGTGCAATGGACCCGCCGGGGCATGCTGGGCGCGGCGCTGGCGCTGGGCTTCACCCTTCCCGCCGTGGCGCAGACCCCGCCGGGCGTTCTGGTCGTGGGCCAGATCGCCGAGCCGAAATCGCTGGACCCGGCGGCGGATACGGCAGTGAACGACTTCCGCATCCTGATGAACATGTATGACGGGCTTGTGCGCTACAAGTCCGGCACGCTGGAGGTGGAACCGGCGCTCGCCAAGAGTTGGGAGATCAGCGACGACGGCACCGAATACACCTTCCACCTGCGCGACGGCGTGAAGTTCCACGACGGGAGCGATTTCAACGCCGAGGCGGTGAAATTCAATTTCGACCGGATGCTGAAGGATGATCACCCCTTCCACGACACCGGGCCGTTCCCGCTGTCCTTCTTCTTCTCGGCCGTCGAGAATGTCGAAGCGGTCGATCCGCTGACGGTGAAGTTCACGCTGAACGCGCCCTATGCGCCGTTCCTGTCGAATCTGGCCTATCCGACCGGGCTGATCGTCTCGCCCGCGGCGGTCAAAGAGTATGGCAAGGATTTCGGCCGCCATCCGTCGGGCACCGGGCCCTTCACCTTCAAGGAATGGCGCTCGAACGAGGCGGTAGTCGTCGAGAAGAACGCCGATTACTGGGATGGCGCGCCATCGCTTGACGCGGTTGTGTTCCGCCCGATCACCGACGCCAACACCCGCACCGCCGAGATGCTGGCCGGCGGGATCGACCTGATGGTCGAGGTGCCGCCGGTGGCCCTGTCGGAATTTCAGGGTGACAAGTTCAAGGTCGTCGAACAGGCCGGCCCGCATGTCTGGTTCCTGATCCTGAACGCCAAGGAAGGCCCCTTCGCCGACAAGCGCGTGCGCCAGGCGGCGAACTACGCGATCAACAAGAAGGCGTTGGTCAACGACGTGCTGGAAGGCACCGCCGATGTCGCCGCCGGCCCCACGCCGCCGGCCTTCGCCTGGGCGTATAACAAGGATCTGGATCCCTACCCTTATGACCCCGAGAAGGCCAAGGCGCTGCTGAAGGAGGCCGGGGCCGAGGGCGCCAGCCTGACCTTCTATGTCACCGAGGGCGGCTCGGGCATGCTGGACCCGGTCGCCATGGGCACCGCGATCCAGGCCGACCTGGAAGCCGTGGGCCTGGACGTGAAGATCGAGACCTATGAGTGGAACACCTTCCTGGGCGAGGTGAACCCCGGCCTGGAGGGCAAGGCCGACATGGCCGAGATGGCCTGGATGACCAACGACCCCGACACCCTGCCCTATCTGGCGCTGCGCACCGACGCCTTCCCCGACAAGGGTGGCTTCAACTCGGGCTACTACTCCAACCCGAAGGTGGACAAGCTGCTGCAGCAGGCGCGGGTGTCCACGGATCAGGCGGAGCGCGCGAAGCTCTACAAGCAGATGCAGCAGATCGTGCATGACGACGCGCCCTGGGTCTTCGTGGCGAACTGGAAACAGAACGCGGTGACCAGCGACCGGGTCGAGAACTTCCGGCTGGAACCCTCCTTCTTCCTGCTGCTCAAGGACGTGGCGAAGAAGTGAGCGCCTGACACGCCGGGCCGGGGCATTTCTTCCCCGGCCCGGCGCCGCTGCGCGGCGATTCATGCCGCCGGCGGGAGTATTTCCAGCAAGAAGAAGGGGCCGGCGATGGGCGGCTATATCCTGAAGCGGCTGTTGTCGGCGATTCCGGTGCTGCTGGGTATCACGGTGATCGTCTTCGCGATCATGGCGCTGATCCCCGGCGACCCGGCCACGGCGATCCTGGGCAGCTACGCCACCCCCGAAAACGTGGCGCGGATCAACCGCGACCTCGGCTTGGACAAGCCGGTGGTGCAGCGGTATTTCATCTGGCTCGGCAACATGCTGACGGGTGACTTCGGCACGTCCTTTTCGCTGAACCGACCGGTTCTCGACGAGGTGCTGGAACGGTTCAACGCCACGCTCGTTCTTGCCGGCACGTCTTTCGTGTTGTGTTCGATCTTCGGCATCCTCGCCGGCGTCGTCTCGGCCGCTCGGCAATATGGCTGGGCCGACAAGGCGATCACCTTCGCCGTTCTGCTGGGAATCTCCATCCCCTCGTTCTTCCTGGGCATGATGATGATCCTGATTTTCGCGGTCGATCTGCAGTGGCTGCCTGTGTCGGGAATGTTCGCGATCTATGGCGGCGGCGATGTGATGGACCTGATACGCCACCTGACGATGCCCGCCATCGCGCTGTCGGTGGTGGCCACCGGCGTGATCGCGCGGCTCTCCCGCTCGGCCATGCTGGAGGTGCTGCGGCAGGATTTCATCCGCACCGCACGGGCCAAGGGCGTGGGCGAAAGGCGGGTGATCTGGGGCCACGCTCTGCGCGCGGCGATGGTCAGCATCATCCCGGTGCTGGGCATACAGGCGGGCTTCGTGCTGTCCGGCGCGGTCTATATCGAGATCGTGTTCCAGTGGCCCGGCGTGGGCCGGATGCTGGTCGACGCGATCCTGACGCGCGATCTGCTGCTGGTGCAGGGCGGCGTGGTGTTCGTGGCGGCCTGCTATGTGCTGTTCAACATCGCGGTGGACGTGGCGCAGAGCCTTCTGGACCCGAGGATAAAGACATGACGAAATTCCTGATCCTTCTGGTCCGCAACCGGCTGGCCGCGGCTGGCGGCGCCGTGCTGCTTGTCGTGGTGCTGCTGGCGCTGGTCACGCCGCTTCTGCCACTGCAACCGCCGAACGTGACGAATACCGCGGATCGCTTCCTGCACCCCTTCGCGCCCGGCCATCTGCTGGGCACCGACCATCTGGGCCGCGATCTGCTGTCGCGGCTGCTGTGGGGCACGCGGCTGAGCCTGGCGGTGGGGTTCTCGGCGGCGGTGATCGCCGCCGTGATCGGCGCGGCGGTGGGCATCATCGCGGGGTATTTCGGCGGGCGCACCGACAATATCATCATGCGCGGCGTCGATATGCTGATGGCCTTTCCCTATATCCTGCTGGCGCTGGCGATCGTCGCGGCGCTGGGGCCGGGGCTGATGAACGCATTGATCGCGGTGGCGGCCGTGAACGTGCCGTTCTTCGCGCGCAACATCCGCGGCATCACCGTGGGCATCGCCAACAAGGAGTTCGTCGATGCCGCGAAACTCGCCGGCAAAGGGAACTGGCGCATCATCGGGACCGAGATCCTGCCCAATGTCCTGCCGGTGATCGTCATCGCCATGTCCACCACAATCGGCTGGATGATCCTGGAAACCGCGGGCCTTTCCTTCCTCGGCCTCGGCTCGCAGCCGCCGGTGGCCGATCTGGGTTCCATGCTGGGCGAGGCGCGCTCGGCCCTGATCACCAGCCCACACACCTCGGTCGTGCCGGGGGTGATGATCCTGTTGATCGTGATGGGCATCAACCTGCTGGGCGACGGGGTGCGCGACGCGCTGGACCCGCGCCTGCGCTCGGGCGCGCTGACCCGGCCTATGCCCGCCACAACCGTCCGGCGGGACCACGTGCCCGAAGCGACCGGCCGCGGCATCCTGAACATCACTGATCTGGAGACGCAGTTCCATGTCGGCCCGCGCATCTATCGCGCCGTCAACAAGGTCAGCCTGACCGTGGCACCGGGGGAATGCCTTGGCGTGATCGGCGAAAGCGGATCGGGCAAATCGGTGACGGCGCTTTCCATCATGGGGCTTGTCGCCTCGCCCCCCGGGGTCATCACCGGGGGCGTGGCCGATTACAAGGGGAAAGACCTGATCGGCGCGCCCTATCCCCAGTTGCGGCGCCTGCGCGGCGATCGCATCGCCTATATCTTCCAGGATCCTCTGGCCACGCTTCACCCGCTTTACCGCGTTGGCGATCAGCTATCCGAGGCGATAAGGGTGCACCACGCCATCCCGAAGGCCGAAGGCTGGAAACGGGCCGTGGAGCTTTTGCGCGCGGTCCGCATCCCGAATGCCGAGAGCCGGGCGACCAGCTATCCGCACGAGATGTCGGGCGGGATGCGGCAGCGGGTCGGCATCGCGATGGCGCTTGCCAACGACCCAGACATCATCATCGCGGACGAGCCGACCACCGCGCTGGACGTGACCGTGCAGGCTCAGATCCTGTCGCTTCTGGACGACCTGCGGCGCGAGCGCGGGCTGGCGATCATCTTCATCACCCATGATTTCGGCGTGGTCGCGCAACTCTGCGACCGGGTGGCGGTAATGTATGCCGGCCGCATCGTCGAGGAAGGGCCGACCCGCGCCGTTCTGGACGCGCCCGCCCATCCCTATACACGCCGGCTGATCGCCTGCGTGCCCGAACTCGGCCAGGGCCGCCGCAAACTCCATGCAATCCCCGGCCTGCCGCCGCCGGTGGACAACCTGCCCGCGGGCTGCTCCTTCGCGCCACGCTGCGACAAGGCGCAAGAGGGCTGCCGCAGCGGCGAAGTGACGCTTGAGCGCAGCGGCCCGCGCGCCGTGCGTTGCCTCTTCCCCGAGGAGGAACTGGCATGAGCCTTGCGCTGAAACTGAGCCACCTGTCCAAGACCTTCCCGGTGGGCAAGCCGCTCTTCGGCAAGCCCAAGGGGCTGGTGCGCGCGGTGCGGCCGATGGACCTGGACGTGCAGGAGGGCGAAACGCTGGGCATCGTGGGCGAGAGCGGCTGCGGCAAATCCACGCTGGCGCGGATGCTGGTCGGGCTTCTGCCGCCAAGCACCGGCACGATCGAGATCGAGGGCGCCGCGCTGGACAACGCCGACCCGGCGGTGTTCGGCAAGCGCATTCAATACGTGTTCCAGGACCCGATCAGCAGCCTGAACCCCCGCAAGACCATCCGCCAGATCATGGAGGTGCCGCTCAGACGCCTGCACGGGATGAATCGGGCCGCGCGCGAAAAACGGATCGCCGAGATCTTCGCCGCGGTGAACCTGCGCGAGGAATTCCTCGACCGCTATCCGCACGAATTTTCGGGCGGGCAGGCGCAGCGCATCGGCATCGCGCGGGCGTTGGCGGCCGAGGCGCGAATCCTGATCCTGGACGAGCCGGTCTCGGCGCTGGATGTCTCGGTGCAGGCGCAGGTTCTGAACCTGCTGGCCGACCTCAAGACCGAATTCGGCCTGACCTACCTGTTCATCACGCATGACCTGGCGGTCGTCGAGGCGGTAAGCGACCGCATCGCGGTTCTGTATTTCGGCGCCCTTGTCGAACTTGGCCGCGCCGAACGCATTTTCAGCGCTCCGAAACATCCCTATACACAACTTCTGGCCGGGTCGGCCCCCGTCGTCGGCCGCCCGCTGACCGCACCCGAGGGACGCGAGACGGAACTGCCCGATCCGCTGAACCCGCCGCCGGGCTGCGCCTTCGCCGCGCGCTGCCCGCGTGCCACCGACCTGTGCCGGAAAGAGGAACCCGTGCTGGAGAAAAAAGGGGACGACCAGTTTGCCGCCTGTCACCACCCGCTTGACGCCTGAACCGCACGCGCGCCAGAGCCGCCCCGTGCAGGTGGCCGAAGCGATCAAGGCCTGGGTCATGGAAAACGGCCTGAAAAGCGGCGATCGCCTGCCGGGCGAGGCCGAATTGATCGAGCGTTTCGGCATGTCCAAGGGCACGATCCGCGAGGCCACGCGGGTTCTTGAGGCGCAAGGGCTGGTCCGCACCCGCACCGGGCCGGGCGGGGGCACCTTCCTGCACGAGATGTCGACCAAGCGGGCGCAGGCGCTGTTGTCCAACTATTTCTATTTCCGCGACCTGACGATCGAGGACATCTATCAACTGCGCCGGGTGCTGGAGCCCGAGATGGCGGCCTCGCTGGCCGGGCGGCTTGAGGCCGCCGATCTGGCGCGGCTCGAGGCGGTGATGGAACGCTACAGCGCCCCGGCCACGACGGCCGAAGAGGAACGCGCGCAGCACATCGCCTCGCTTCGGTTCCACAGCCTGCTGGCCGAGATGTCGGAAAATCCGCTGCTTGGCTTTCTGATCGGTTTCATCGCCACGACGCTGAGTGATCTGACGGTCTATCGCAAACTCTACGACCCGCCGAACCGGGAACTCTGGGCGCGGGGCATGGCCTATCAGAAAGACCTGTTGAAGGCATTGCAGGCGGGCGATTCCGACGCGGCGCGCCGGATCATGGGCGAGCATATGGACACGGCACAATCGCTGATGACGGGTCAACAGGCCGAAGTGCTGCGCCGGTTCATGCGCGATCCTTCCTGAACGTTCACCCTCAGCTCGCCCCTTTACATATTCCAAATTGGGAATATATCAGCGGCTGCACGTCGCGCGATCTGTCACGCACCCGGAAATATGTTTCTGTAAAGCATGTTCCTTCCGCCGCGGTTTGGCGCGAGGATGTGCTAAAGTCACCGCAGGAGGCCCATGATGTTACGATTTCTCGTTCCCATTGCCGCATTGCTTGCAGGCGCCGCGGCCCGCGCGGAAATCCTGGAGGTGCAACCGACCCCGATCACCGAATGGAAAGCCGTTTACGGCAAGGTGGAGCCGCGCAACCTGGTCCCGGCGCGCGCGCGGATCGGCGGCACGGTAACGCAGCTTGAAGTGACCGAAGGCAATACCATCGAGGCGGGAACGCGCATCGCGGTGGTCGAGGACGAAAAGCTGGCCTTCCGGCTGGAATCAATCGACGCCCAGCTCGGCGCCCTGCGATCGCAGCTGGACACCGCCCAGTCCGAGCTGACCCGCGGCGAATCTCTGCGCGAACGGGGGGTGATCACGGTTCAGCGGCTGGAACAGCTGCAATCCGCGGTAGACGTGCTGCAAAATCAGATCAAGAGCGCCGAGGCCGACCGCCTGGGCGTGCAGCAGCAGGTGGCCGAGGGCGAGGTGTTGTCGCCGGTCTCCGGCGTCGTGCTCAGCGTGCCGGTGACCAAGGGGTCCTACATCGCGGGCGGCGAGACCGTCGCGCAGGTCGGTGGCGGCGGTGTGTTCCTGCGACTGTCCCTGCCCGAGCGTCACGCTGAAAACCTGGTGGTCGGGGACGACATCATCGTCGGCACGACCACCGAAAAGACTGGCGAAAGCGGCAAGCTGGTCAAGGTCTATCCACTGATCGAAGGGGGCCGCGTCATGGCCGATGTCGAGGTGGCCGATCTTGACGACCGCTTCGTGGGGTTACGGGTGCCGGTCCGCCTGCCGGTGGGCAAACATGACGCGCTTCTGGTGCCCGAGGCGGCGGTCAGCCGGGATGCGGGGCTGGACTTCGTCACGGTGATGGATCGCGGCAACGAGGTGCGGCGCACGGTGGTTCCGGGCAGCACGGTGACTCGCGATGGGGCGCAGTGGGTCGAGATCCTGACCGGCCTGCAATCCGGCGACAAGGTGGTAACGCCCGATGAGTGAGGAACAGAAGACCGACGCGCCGCGCGGCCCTCTGGGCATCGCCGGGCGCTTGACACGCAGTTTCATCTCCTCGCCGCTGACACCGCTCTTCCTGCTGGCGGCGCTGGCCGTGGGCCTGATCGCGCTGATCTCGCTGCCGCGGGAGGAAGAGCCGCAGATCTCGGTCCCGCTGGTGGACATCCATGTCCAGGCCGACGGGTTGAAGGCCGAGGACGCGGTGAAACTGGTAACCGAACCGCTTGAGACCATCGTGAAAGGCATCGACGGGGTGGAGCATGTCTATTCCTCTACCCGCGACGATCAGGTGATGGTCACCGCGCGCTTCACGGTGGGCATGTCGGCGGACTCCGCGATCCTGCGGGTGCGCGACAAGATCCTGTCCAATCTCGACCGGATCCCCAAGGGCATCCCGCAGCCGCTGGTCGTGGGGCGCGGCATCAACGACGTGGCCATTGTCTCGCTCACCTTCAGCCAGGCGCCGGGGCAAACGGCGGTCTCGGCGGCCGACCTGACGCGCGTCGCGCGCGAGGTCGAGGTGGAGTTGGCCAAGATCGAGGATGTCGGCCTGACCTACATGGTCGGCGCCTCGGACGAGGTGCTGCGCGTTAACCCCGACCCCGAGAAGCTGGCGCTTTACGGCGTCACGCTGCAACAACTCGCGGGCAAGGTCGAAGGCGCGAACAGCGCCGCCCCCGCGGGGCTGGTGCGCGATGGCGGCCAACAGATCGGGCTGGTGCTGGGCCAGACACTGAAAACGCCCGAAGAGATCGGCAACCTCGAGGTCACGACGCGCGACGGGCGCACCGTCTATGTCCGCGACCTGGCCGATGTGGGCTTCGTCGCGAACACCGAGGAGCATTACGTCGCAAGCCTCACCCGCACCGCCGCGGGCGACGTGAACCGCGCGCCTGCCGTGACACTGGCGCTGGCGAAGCGCGCCGGGTCCAACGCGGTCGTCGTGGCCGAGAAGATCCTGCACCAGGTGCACGAGATGGAGGGGCGCGTGATCCCCGACTCCATCCATGTCGAGGTCACGCGCGACTACGGCGAAACCGCCAACGAGAAGGCCAACGAACTGCTGTTCCACCTCGGCCTGGCGACGATCTCGATCGTCGCGCTGGTGCTGATCGCGATCGGCTGGCGCGAGGCCGTGGTCGTCGCCGTGGTGATCCCGGTCACGATCCTGCTGACCCTCTTCGCCGCCTATGTCATGGGATACACGCTGAACAGGGTTTCGCTGTTCGCGCTGATCTTCTCGATCGGGATCCTGGTCGACGATGCCATCGTGGTGATCGAGAACATCGCGCGTCACTGGGCCAAGGACCGCAGCCGCCCGCGCCTGACCGCGGCGGTGGAGGCGGTGGCCGAGGTGGGCAACCCCACAATCGTGGCGACGCTGACCGTGGTGGTCGCATTGCTGCCGATGCTGTTCGTGTCGGGGCTGATGGGCCCCTACATGAGCCCGATCCCGGCCAACGCCTCGGCGGCGATGATCTTCTCGTTCTTCGTGGCGGTCATCATCAC
>JBAVQZ010000169.1:0-4083 GCA_049694515.1 Paracoccaceae bacterium
GCCGGGTTCGACCTGACCACCGACGAAACCGCGCGCCGCATGAAAGACGGCGAAATCACCAGCCGCAGCGAGGAAGGCTCCGGAGACCATGCCGGACGATGGCGACTCACATTCTTCCTCGGCGGCCCCAAGTAGCACAGGCGAAATCCGGGCTCCGGTCTCGGGCAGCGATGGAAGTGGTCTTGTTCGCGTCGATGGGTTCACGCTGGCATCGAAGGCAGGACACTTTCCTGGGGCCAATCCGCCTTCAGGCAACGCTCGACCGTGTCTTGCACAACCGGGCGCAGCAGATCGCTCTTTCCCAGCTTGCAATGGCGAT
This sequence comes from Paracoccaceae bacterium, assembly GCA_049694515.1. Lineage (GTDB taxonomy): Bacteria > Pseudomonadota > Alphaproteobacteria > Rhodobacterales > Rhodobacteraceae > JADQCB01. The sequence continues at coordinate 320 of JBAVQZ010000169.1, forward strand.
AACGTGAGAACGTCAAATGGGCCGGGCGCTTGCCCGCGCCGAGGCGGCTGCAGAACCAGCGGCAGGCGGAGTCGAGGCGTCCTGCCTCACAGAGATGCCGTTCCGAGCGGATCCCAATGACGTATCCGTTGACCAGCGTGCGGATGATCAACTCGGGATCAATCGGGAGGCGGCCAGCAGGGCTGTTGAGGGGCGGCGACTTGGCCCGCGCCCCATCCTTGTCGAGGAAGCCGGTCGATCTCCCGGAGCCTGGGCTTGCCCGGCACATTGCGATTGCCACCGAAAGCATCAAACGACTGTGCCCGTGCCGATTGCACCCCTAGTGGCAAAGCCGTCCCATCCACTCGAAGGTGAGGGAAACAGGGAACTTGCCGTGCCGACGACCTGTCTGGCCGAAAAAATTGCACTTTTCGGATTGCTCGGCGTACCCTTGGATGAATTACGGGATCTGGATCACGCGACGGGAGGTTCCGATGGCCAACGGATCCGAAAGGCAGACAATGGTGACGTCCAGCCACTGGGGGGCGTTCGAGGTCGATGTCGAGGACAATCGCATCGTTGCGACCCGTCCGTTTTCGCAAGACCCGCATCCGTCGGCGATTCCCGACATCCTGCCCTCGGCCGTCCACCATCGCACCCGGGTTTCCCGCCCGTCCATCCGGCGCGGCTGGATGGAGACGCGGGACCGCAGCGGACGCGGAACTGACGAATTCGTCGAACTGCCCTGGGACGAGGCCCTCGACATCGCGGCGACCGAGATCGACCGGGTGCTCAGTGCGCACGGCAACGAAGCGATTTTCGGCGGTTCGTATGGTTGGGGGTCCGCCGGACGCTTTCACCACGCGCAAAGTCAGGTGCACCGTTTCCTGAACACGATCGGCGGCTATGTCGCCTCGTTCGGAAGTTATTCCACCGGCTGCGCCCAAGCGATCATGCCCCACGTTTTCGGAGAGAATTTCCTGAAACTTCTCTACGAACAACAGGACAGCTGGCAGACGATCTTCGACCACACCGAAACACTCGTCATGTTCGGCGGGATCAATCCCAAGAACTCTCAGGTCAGCATGGGCGGCATCACCGAACACGAAACCGGGGGATGGTTCGACAGGTTCGCGCAGAAGGGCATGCGCCGCATCAATATAGCTCCGCAACTCACGGACGCTCCGGCGGGGTGCGAATGGCTTCCCCTGCGGCCTGCATCGGACACCGCACTGATGCTGGCCATGGCCCATGTGATCGAAGGTGAGGACCTGACCGACCGGCAGTTCCTGTCCCGGTGCACGGTCGGGTTCGACCGCTTCCGGCCATACCTGATGGGGGAGGTCGACGGTCAGCCAAAGACGCCGGAATGGGCAAGCCCGCTTTGCGGTGTCGATGCGGAGGTCATCCGGGGGTTGGCGCGGCGCATGGCGACAACACGCACGCTGATCACCGTGGCCTGGTCACTGCAACGTGGCGAGCATGGCGAGCAGCCCTACTGGATGTCCGCCGTGCTTGCCGCGATGCTCGGCCAAATCGGGCTCCCGGGGGGCGGCGTGGGCTATGGCTACGGTGCCATTGGCGGTGTGGGTAAATCTCTGATCGGGCTCAGGGGGATGACGTTCTCGCAAGGCCAGAACCCGGTCCGGAAAGTGATTCCGGTGGCAAGGATCGCGGACATGCTGCGCAGTCCCGGGCAAACCTTCGATTTCAACGGCAAGCAAGAGCCGTACCCGGATATCCGGCTGATCTATTGGGCGGGCGGCAACCCGTTCCACCATCACCAGGATCTGAACGGCTTGCACGATGCCTGGCAAAAGCCCGAGACGATCATCGTGAACGAGCCATGGTGGACGGCGACTGCCAAGCGCGCCGATATCGTGTTCCCGGCGACAACGCCCTATGAGCGTGAAGACATCGGGCGGACGAACCTCGATGACTACCTGTTCCACATGCCGCAATTGATTCCGCCCGTGGGAGAGGCCCGTGATGACTATGCCATCTTCTCCGGCCTGGCCCGGCACCTTGGCCTGGAGGCGCAATATACCGAGGGGCGCAGTGCTGCGGAATGGATCCGCAGTCTCTATGACGACTACCGGACCCTTGCCGGCGATCAGGGTCTGGACGTTCCCGACTTCGACGCGCTGAAGAACCGGAACTGGGTCCGCCTGCCGATCCGTACCGACGGCCCGAACCGGGCGCTTTTCGCCCCGTTTCGGGAAAACCCGGAACGCTTCCCGCTAAAGACACCCTCTGGCAAGATCGAGATCTTTTCCCAGACGATCGACGGCTTCGGATATGACGATTGCCCCGGACACCCGGTCTGGCTGCCGCCAGCCGAGTGGCTGGGCAATGCGACGACGGAATCCCCGCTCCACCTGGTGTCACCACAACCGGGCGACAAGTTGCACAGCCAACTGGAGAGCGCGCTCGCGGATGTCGAGGGCGCGCGGCCGGTCGCAATCGTGATTCACACTGACGACGCGTCAACACGTGACATCCGGTCCGGTGACCTTGTGCGCGTATTCAACGCGCGCGGCGCTTGCAGGGCGCGGGCATCGGTCTCGGACGAAATCCGGCCGGGCGTCGTGGCGCTGCCGACCGGAGCCTGGTTCGGTGACCCGGGCGGCAACATCGACCCGCATGGAAATCCGAACGTCCTGACATTGGACGTTGGAACCTCGCGGCTGGGACAAGGATGCAGCGCACATACCGCACTGGTCGATGTGGTCTCACTTGAAACTTGAAGGTCCCGAGGGCTGAGAACGCGCCATTGGCGAACTGCACTTTGTCGATGAAGGCGATGTGCCATTTGATCCGCTGCTCGTCGATCAGCCAACCAAGCATCGCGATCGAACCGTATCTGAGCCTGCCGACTTACCGGAAACCAATCGAGCCGCCATGAATGCGGGGCATGCTTCAACCCTTTTTGAGCAAAATGGCGCGATAGCGTGACGGGGGAGTTCAGGCGCATCGCCACCTCCAAGACGTGAAGATGGCACAGGGTTGGAGCGATCGGAAATGCCCCATTGCGGCATGCCCTCCGAACAACGGGAAGCGGATGAAGCCTGCTGATAGTGTCGTTGAGAACATCCGTCGGAAGACAAGGCGCGAGAACTCGGTGGAAGAGAATATCAGAACCACACCGGTGGGCTGCGCGTCAAAGACAGCATCGCCAAGTTGTGCCACCACGAGTGGATCGCCCGGCGATGATGATTACTGCTTTCGGACGAAACAACGCCTCTCCAACGCTCAGGAACTCCTACGGGGTCATCGCCCCGGAAACGAACCGTGAGTTCGTGTCACGCCGCCCCAGGCCTCGGGATCGGAAAGATCGGCGAGTCCTACGACATGGCAGTAGATCATGTTGATCACACGCAGCTCATGCTCGTGAAGCTCTCGCGTCGCGGCGGCGCAGCAGTCCTCCACCACCCAGACGCCGAAACTCTCGTCCGCAAGGCTGCGCACGGTGGACGAGACGCATTGATCGGTGAATATGCCCGCCACGATCACGTCCTTGATCCCCATATTGTGCAGGATCAGCCGCAGATTGGTGCCCGTCAGAGCGCTGTCTGTCGTCTTGAGCACCGTGATCTCATCGTCTTTCGGCGCGAGTTCCGGCACGATTTGGGAATCCGGCCGATCCTGGGGCAGCAGGAGGTAGTTGAAGCCCGGCTTCTTCTGGCTGAGCGAGCGGTCGCGACCGTCCTTCTTCAGGCAGGCGATGCGGGCGAAGATCACCTCCACCCCCCGCGCACGGCAGTCATCAATCAGGCGGGCGGTGT
>JBAVQZ010000170.1:0-5028 GCA_049694515.1 Paracoccaceae bacterium
AGGCGGCCGAACCGCTCCACCACGTGCTTTTCCGACTGCGGCACGATCCGCACGCCCAGGAAGATGCAGATGATGACGAAAATCGCCAGCAGCAGGACCACCAGGTTCCCGCCCAACAATTCGCTCAGTATGTCCTGACCATTCATGCCATGAAATCCCCGTTTCAAATCCGTCCACGACTATGCGCCGGACGGAAGTAAAAGCAAAGCCCGACGCACCGGGACCGGGGCCCCTCGGCGCTCCATTTCGGCCACGCCAATTTCAAGGATGGTGCCGAAATGCGGCATCGGCACCGGCGTTCCGGAAACAATGCCGACGGTTGGGCCGGTCCGGCTCCATTTCCCGTCCAATGCCCCGAAATCGCCCCCGAATCGCCTCGGCGACCGCACAGTCATTAACCTTAAAGAAAGGGTGACACCCATTTGGAGCATGATATGGAAGATTTGTTGAGCAAGGCGCGCCGGCGCAGATTGCGCGCACTTCACCACATGCTGGCCAGGCGCGACTGCGCGGCGGCCTTCCGGTCGGACAGGGGCCGGGGTCCTCTCCTTTTGACCGATCGCGTCGACAACGAACCGGACGCCGCGCAGGATCCGGTGAAAAACTTCGTGTTCATGACGCGGCGCAACATCGCGCCCGAGAGCCGCCGCCTGATCTGAGGCCGTTTCTCTTTCGTCCTTTCCGCGCTGGGGCCAAGGGCTTATCCTGTTGTCCGCACAGCCCGGACCACGCCCCATGCAAGCCCTCTGCCGCGACTGCCTTGCCACCTTTGACGCCGCCCCGCGCTGCCCCGCCTGCCGCAGCCCGCGGGTGATCGTGCATGACGAGCTGAGCGAGCTTTCCATCGCGCACATGGACTGCGACGCTTTCTATGCCTCGGTCGAAAAACGCGACAACCCGGCGCTGCGCGATAAACCGGTGATCGTGGGCGGCGGGCGGCGCGGCGTCGTCTCCACCTGCTGCTACATCGCGCGGATCCGCGGCGTGCGCTCGGCCATGCCGATGTTCCAGGCGCTCAAGCTCTGCCCCGACGCGGTGGTGATAAAGCCCCGCGGTGCGGTCTATGCCCAGGTGTCGCGCCAGATCCGCGCGATGATGGAGGAGCTGACCCCCGCGATCGAGCCATTGTCGCTGGACGAGGCATTCCTCGACCTGACCGGCACGGCGAAGCTGCATGGCGCATCCCCGGCGGTGATGCTGGCCCGCCTGGTCAAGCGAATGGAAAGCGAGCTGGGCCTGTCCGGCTCCATCGGGCTGAGCCACAACAAGTTTCTGGCCAAGATCGCCTCGGACCTCGACAAGCCGCGCGGGTTTTCGGTGATCGGCCGGACCGAGACGGATGCTTTCCTCGCCGACAAGTCCGTCAGCCTGATCTGGGGCGTCGGCGCGGCGGGCCGGGCGGCGCTGGAACGCGCCGGCATCCGCAGCTTCGCGGACCTGCGCCGCTGGGACCGGCGCGACCTTCACGCGCGGTTCGGAAGCATGGGCGACCGGCTGTGGCACCTGGCGCGGGGCGAGGATCACCGCCGCGTCACCGCCAATGCGCCGGTCAAGGGCATCTCGAACGAAACCACCTTCCACGAGGACACCGCGGACGCCGACATCCTGGACGGCCACCTCTGGCGCATGGCCGAGAAGGTCGCCGACCGCGCCAAGGCGCAGGGCAAGGCGGGCCGCGTCGTTGTCCTGAAGCTCAAGCGCGCCGACCACACCCTGCTGACGCGCCGCAGCAGCCTGCGGGACGCCACGCAGATGGCCGACCGGCTTTATCGTGTCGCGCGCGAGCTGTTCGATCACGCCGGCGATCCCGGCCCCTTCCGGCTGCTGGGCGTCGGCCTGTCCGAGCTGACGGACGCCGGGCAGGCCGATCTGTCGGGCGATCTGCTGGACCCGCAGGCCGGCAAGCGCGCCGGCGCCGAACGGGCCACCGACGCGATTCGCAAACGGTTCGGCACGGATGCCATCGTGAAGGGCCGCGCCCTGCGGTAAGGCGCTACTCGGCCGCCACCGGCATCTCGCCCTGCCCGATCCGCACGATCTCGGCGATAACCCGGTTCATCAACCGCTGGAAATTCTCGAAATTGGCGTTCGGGCGGATCAGCTGCTCGTTCATGTAGAGGGAGCGGTCCACCTCAACCTGCAATGCGTGTTGCCCTTTCGAGGGGCGCCCGTAATGCTGGGTGATAAAGGCACCCGCGAAAGGCGCGTTGCGCGCCACGCGCAGCCCGGCCCCGGCAAAGGCCGCCTCGATCCGATCCATGATGTCACCGCGGGCCGTGGCGCCGAAACGGTCGCCCAGCACCACCTCGGGGCGCGGCTGGCCGTTACGGGTGACGCTGTCGATCGCCTCGTGCGGCATCGAATGGCAATCAATCAGGATCGCCTCGCCGAACAGGGCACAGCTTTCCTCCAGCAACGCCTGAAGCCGCGTGTGATAGGGCACCCAGAACCCCGCCAGCCGTGCTTCCGCCTCGGCCAGCGTCATCTTGCCCCCCTGGATCACCCGCCCGTTGGAAACGACGCGGGGAATCACTCCCAGCCCCGAGCTGATGCGCGGGTTGTGGGCCGATTTCTGCACCCCCTCGATCAGCGCGGGGTCCAGCTCTTCGGCACTGCGGTTCAGATCGACATAGGCGCGCGGTGCCGTCGCGGCCAGAAGCGGCGCGCCCATCGCCGGTGCGCCGGCCAGCAGAAGATCGACGAAGGCATCCTCGGACGAGCGCACGGCGTGTTCGTCGAGCATGGACCGGCGCAGGAACGCCGCCGGATAATCCCGCCCGCTATGGGGCGAGGAGAACACCACATTCGTCGTGCGGCGTTCGGGCAAGGTCAGGCGATAGGGGGCCTTCGGCATTCATGCACCTCTTTGAGGGATGTTATAGCGGGTTTTGGGAGATTGCCAAAAGTCCCTTGAACCATTTTCCGACTCCTTTTATAGACCTGCGAACCGACGCGGTCCCGCCGCGTCCTATTTCGTTATGGCAGGCGGGTCCGAACGGTCATGGGCGGTTAGCTCAGCGGTAGAGCACTACGTTGACATCGTAGTGGCCACTGGTTCGATCCCAGTACCGCCCACCATGAATTTCCTGCCATTCCGGCAGACCATGCAACCCAAGGCGCACGCCGCGCCGCGATTGAGGAGAAGGCCCATGAAGGTCAGAAACTCGCTCCGCTCGCTCAAGCAGCGTCACCGCGACTGCCGCGTCGTGCGCCGCAAGGGCCGCGTTTACGTCATCAACAAGACGCAGCCGCGCTTCAAGGCCCGCCAGGGCTGAGAAACCGGACATCCTGATAAAAGGCCGCCCCGCCACAGGTCACAGGTGCATTGCCCTTGCCGGATGTGTTGAATGCCATGCATGACATCCACTGAAACAGGGTTCTCAACAGGCGAACGCCCTCGCAGAAATCTGCGGGGGCGTTGTCGCATGGTATGTTGGTGGGACGGACGGTGAGAATGCAGGTTCACTCCAACCCGTCCACGAGAATGGAGTCGAGCGTGGAGCCGGAACGTCGCAGGACCGCAAGTGACTGGAATTCATCAGAATTCCAGAATGACAAGGCGTGATCGCGGTCGGGGAACTCGATGATGAAAGCAGCGTCCGGCAGAGGGTTGTCTCCTTCCATGCGTGCAGGTTCGCCGCCACGCACCTTGAACTTCCCTTCGTGCCGCGTCACCACGTCGGGGATCCGGGAGAAGTATTCATCCATCCAGTCCCGGCTGTGAATCATCATCTGGCCGATAATGTATACTGTCATGCGAACCTCTCCCTCGCGAACGGGTTTTGGTTCTCGCAGCGTAAGATGCTCTTTTTCGCCGGGCAACATTGGTGATCCGGGCGCTCGCTCTCGCAGCCGCCGATAGTTGCCCCGGACAAGCGTGTTGTCAGCGACCGCATCTTCCACGGAGTCGCGATCATCCACACATCCGGTAAGGGACTTGCCACAAGTCGGGCGGTTTTTTTCGTTGCTTTTGAACGCAGCGAGCAGCGTGCGGGTCCCCGGCACGATTACATTCCCAGCGCCGCCAGGCTCCGGTAGATCATGTAAAGCGCCACGACGAAGATCAGGATCGCGAAAAGCGTGTTCAGCCTGCCCTTCACGCCCGACAAGCGCCGCGCCAGATAGGCGCCCAGCGCCCCGCCGAAAAACCCGCCGAAGACGAAGATCAGCGTCAGCGGCCAGTCCACGAATCCCGACAGCGCATAATTCATCGACGTGGTCAGCCCGAAGGCCGTGACCGCCACGAGCGACGATCCGATCGCGTTGATGATGGGCATGTTCGTCGCGGCGATCAGGCCCGGCACGATCAGGAAGCCGCCGCCGATCCCGAAAAAGCCGGAAAACGCGCCGGTGGCGCCGCCGAAGCCGATCACCTTTCCCGCGTTCTCACGGCTGCACTGGGCGTCCGGGTCGCCTTCGCGCCCACGCTTGAGAAACATCAGCGCGCCCACCACCAGCATCAGCAGCGCGAACAGGAACAGAAGGTGGCTGCCATCCACCATCTTGCCGATGGTCGAACCCAGAAGCGCCCCGGCGATGCCGGCGCCGCTGTAGACCAGCGCGCAGCGCCATTTCACGTTGCCCATCCGCGCATGGTTCACCAGGCTGGAAAAGGCGTTCACGGCCACCGCGAAGGCGCTTGTGCCGATGGCCATATGCGCCCCGGGCACGCCGACCACATAGACCATCAGCGGCACCGCCAGGATCGAGCCGCCGCCACCGAACATCCCCAGGCTGAAGCCGACCAGCCCGCCCGAGAAGGCGCCGAGGATGTATTGAAGAAGATCCAGATGCATGTGATCCAAGTCAGAAGGCCCGTTTCGGCGCAGCGCCGATCGAAGGCCCCTGTCTCATGCCTTCGACCCGTGACCGCGCATATCTACGCATTCCATAGTTTGAATGCGTAGATATGGCATGAATGCCGGATTGTCCACCGGCTCCGGGCATTTTGCCGCTGCCGCCCCGACGCGAAAGGCGGCGGCCCGCCACATCACTGACCGGCCAGCATCCGCACGACCGTCGGCCGGT
>JBAVQZ010000171.1:0-6316 GCA_049694515.1 Paracoccaceae bacterium
CGCGCAAAAAGCCCGTGCGGTTCGAATTGCTGCAGCAGGGCCAATACCAATTCCGCCTCGGGAACCGAGCACCCGGCCTCGCCGGCGACGGTCACGACCGTTTCGCCAAGCCAGCCATAGGGCTCAATCGCTTCGAGGAAGGCGAATGCGATGTGTCGTTGATGCGTGTCGGGAATCGAAATGCGAATCTGTTCCGTGACATGCTCCGCCAATCCGGGGGCCGGGCCGGCAACATTATCGCCCAAGCTATCCTGCGATGATCGTACCGCGTCCCGCCGCGCCGCCTCGCTCGGGGTACCGGGCGCGAAGCTTTGTGATGCGGATGCCGGCGGACGCACTTCCAGAAACGGGTTGTCCTTCGCCTTTTCGGCGAGGAAGCCATGCAACTCGGAATTATTGAATTGCAGCAGAGCTATCGCCTGCCGCAATTGCGAGGTCATCGCGAGCGAACGCTTTTGCCGAAGGCTGAGTGACGAGGACAAGTTCATGTGCGCGTTCCCGCGGCAATCATGCGCCCGCGACCGGCCCAATGTAAAGTGAGCGCCCCCCGAAATTCGGACAGAGACACAATCTACGATTTGCGCTCTGCGGATCTTCGACGAGACGAAGATCAGACATGTCGAAACGCAAGCGGCACGCGCCGGAGTTCAATGCGAAGGTCGCGCTGGAAGCCCTGAAGGGCGAGGCGCAGAGGAACCGTCGCACCAGTGGGCGCTGCGATCGGGAGAAGCCTGAAACCCTCCGCTACGAAATCACGCCAATCTGTCCCAAAGGCGGTGACAGGCTACAGGCTCGGGAAGCCCCTCGCCGCTTCGTAGTGTTCTGTCGACATTCTGAAATGCGTTCTCGAACATGCTCGCCCCGATTTCTCGATACACCGTAGCGCCGAGGGCGGCCCGTCGCAGACGCGCAGTTTGCTGGTTTGGCGATGATGGCTTGCTGAAAGGCAGCACCAGGCATCTAATTCCACATCTGCCGCATCGACGCGGCGACATTGATCGGCGCGGGCGCAGGCCTTAGTGCGCTGCCCTGCTCGGCGGGCGACCAGTGGAGCGTCTCGAAGTGACCAAGTATCTCCGTCGGAATGAACCGCGTCCGCATGGCATAGACGTGGCGGTCGCCATTGCGTTTCTGCTGCGTCACGTAGAACCGCAACGGCAGTCCGAGCGTCAGATGATCCTTGGCCCGCGTCATGGCGACGTAAAGCAACCTGCGCTCTTCCTCCAGCTCATGCGTTGAGCCGGTGCCGAGGTCGGAGGGGATGCAGCCATCGACCGCGTTCAGCAGGTAGACAGACCTCCATTCCTGCCCCTTGGATGAATGGATGGTCGAAAGGATAAGGTAGTCCTCGTCCTTCAGCGGCACCCCCGCCTGATCGCTGGTCGCATCGGGCGGGTCCAGCGTCAGTTCGGTCAGGAAGGCTTCGGCCGAGGTATAGCCGGCGGCGATCTGTTCCAGTTGCAGCAGATCTGCGCGACGGGCCTCGGCATCCTCGTACAGGCGATCGAGGTGCGGCTCATACCAGGCGCGGGCCAGCCCGAGCCCGGCGGGCCAGGGCGTCTGCGTCGTCATCGCCGCGACGAAGCCCGGCCAGTCGGCCCCGGCGCGGGCAGGCGGGGCGACATCCTCAAGTGCGGCACGAGGATCGGGGGCGAGGTGCAACGCATCAAGCACCCGCCCCGCCGCCTTGGGCCCGATGCCGGGGATCAGTTGCAGTACGCGGAAACCCGCCACACGATCACGCGGGTTCCGGGCGAACCGCAGGAAAGACAACAGGTCCTTGACATGGGCGCTGTCGAGGAACTTCAGCCCGCCGAACTTCACGTAAGGCACGTTGCGTCGGGTCAACTCGGCCTCCAGCTGGACGGAATGACTGGAGGTCCGGAAGAGCACGGCCTGATCCTTCAGTTTCACCCCAGTCTCGCGATCCTCAAGGATACGGTCCACGATGTAGCGCGCCTGCTCGGCCTCGGTCTGAACCGTCACCAGCCGGGGCTTTTCAGTCGAGAGACGCTCGGTCCAGAGGTTCTTGGTAAACCGTTCGCGCGCCTGGCTGATGACGGCGTTCGCCGCCGCAAGGATCGGCTGCGTGGAGCGGTAATTGCGGTCGAGCGTGATCACATTGGCGCGCGGCGCAAAGCTGTCCGGAAAGTCGAGGATGTTGTGCACGGTCGCGGCACGGAAGGCATAGATCGACTGGGCATCGTCACCGACGACCGTCAACCCGCGACCGTCAGGCTTCAGCGCCATCAGGATCCGCGCCTGCAGGCGGTTGGTGTCCTGATATTCATCGATCAGCACGTGATCCCAGGTGCCACCGATATGCGCGGCAAAGTCCGATACCGCCACGACCTGCGCCCAAGCGAGCAGGAGGTCGTCATAGTCAAGCACGTCCTGCGCCTGCTTGGCCTCGACATACGCGCCGAAAAGCTGCTTCAGTTCTGCCTCCCACGGGGCGCACCAAGGGAAGTGATCGCGCAGCACGTCTCCAAGCGGCGCCTCGGCGTTCACTGCGCGCGAATAGACGGACAGGCAGGTGCCCTTGGTCGGAAAGCGGCTCTCGGTCGTCGAGAAGCCCAGACCGTGCCGGCAGAGGTTCATCAGGTCGGCGCTGTCCTCGCGGTCGTGGATCGAGAACTCCGGATGCAGGCCGATGGAGAGCGCATGTTCCCTCAGGATGCGCGCTCCGATACTGTGGAAGGTCCCCGCCCAGGTCAGCGCCTCTGCCGCGACGGCGGTACCCATGGCTTGCGCCGTGATCCGCTCCACCCGGCGGGTCAGCTCGGTTGCGGCGCGCCGCGAGAATGTCATCAGCAGGATGCGCCGCGGATCGGCCCCGTTGACCAGCAGATGCGCCACGCGATGGGCCATGGTGTTGGTCTTGCCCGACCCGGCGCCTGCGATCACCAAAAGCGGCGGCGAAAGGCTTTCGCCACCCACGCCGAATTCCACCGCCGCGCGTTGGTTGTCATTCAGATTGCCGAGATAGCCTGCCTCTGCCACGTTCCGCCCCTCTGCTATTCTTGCAAGCAAGTTAATAGGGCGAGAACATAATGGGAACTTTTATCTTGCGGTGGGCGAACACTCGAGGCGTCAAAATGATCCGAAAGCAACAACACTCAGGGACGAAATTCGAGCCTACCGCAGCGGACGGCGGACTCGAGTTCTTCCACCACATTCGCAACAGTGACGTTGATGGCTGCGCCGGCGGGAAGCAGACTCTTTTTACGCTGCTACGAATGTCTGCTGTTGATCAAAAACGATCAACTGACACTACGGCGGAAACCCGCCTTTGGTCCGATTGGCGAAGGCGACCAGCGACAGCATGACCGGCACCTCGACCAGCACGCCGACCACGGTGACAAGCGCGGCCCCTGAATCCAGCCCGAAGAGGCCGATGGCCACTGCCACCGCAAGCTCGAAAAAGTTGGATGTGCCGATCAGGGCGCAAGGCGCGGCGACGGGATGGGGCACGCGCCACAGCCAGGCCCAGCCATAGGCGATCGCGAAAATGCCGTAGGACTGGATCAGGATCGGCGTCGCCAGCAGCAGGATCAGGAAGGGCTGGGCCAGGATCACCGGCCCCTGGAACCCGAACAGCAGCACCACGGTCAGTAAAAGCCCGACAACCGAGGCGGGCTTGAGTCGCGCGGTGAAGACGCTCACGGCCGCCTCGCCGGACCGCGCCACCAGTCGCGCCCGGGTCAGCGCCCCTGCCGAAAGCGGGATCACCACGTAGAGCCCGACCGATAGCAGCAGCGTATCCCACGGCACCGCGACCTCCGTCATGCCGAGCAGGAAGGCGACGATCGGGGCAAAGGCCACGACCATGATCAGGTCATTCATCGACACCTGCACAAGTGTGTAGTTCGGATCGCCCTTGGTCAGCTGCGACCAGACGAAGACCATCGCCGTGCAGGGCGCCGCCCCCAGGAGAATCAGCCCGGCGATATATTCCGTTCCCTTCTCCGGGACGATCAGCCCGGCGAAGACATGGTGGAAAAACAGCACACCCAGCGCTGCCATGGTGAAGGGCTTGATCAGCCAGTTCACCGCCAGGGTGATTACAAGGCCCTTGGGACGCTGGCCGACATCCCTGAGGCTGGAAAAATCGACCGCGACCATCATCGGGTAGACCATCCCCCAGATCAGCAGGGCAACCATCAGGTTGACATTGGCGTATTCCAGTGCGGCGAGACCTTGAAAAAGCCCGGGGAGAGCAGACCCCAGGGTCAACCCGGCAATGATGGCAAGCCCGACCCAAATCGAGAGAAAGCGTTCGAAGATTGACACCTGCGTGCCCCTTTGCACCGGAATACATGACGATTGACCATGGCCAGAAGTTCGGTCATCGGCAAGACTCGCCGTCAACATGGCGGGATGTCTCCCTGAATGAGATGGACATCACCGACGGCCGCGTGTGCGATTGATTCATGGTTCGGATCGCGGGTCTCGATATCTGTCGATCAAGCACACCGAGCGCTTGGCCAATACCAGCATTGAGCGATCAGTCGGCGACGTTGGTTACAGCTATGACTGTGAACTTGGTATCGCAGCTTGGTGGCCTGACCCATGTTGCGATTTTCCACCTTGGGCACGTTGGTCTTTCGCCGCACTTCGGCAGTTTGATCTTCATGCGCAAATTTCCAACTGATTTCTGGTCCCTTCAGCGTACCGATTTAAGTGGATAACGACAGTAGCCTGCGCTGCGGCAGGTTGCTTGCGTCGATTGCTGCAAGGATCGCGTCATGACCTCGGAAATTGCCACAGACCTGTCCGCCACCAGGAGGTGGATGGCAATGGCGACTTTGTTGGTCGCTGGATTCATGAATCTGATCGACGTGACCATTGTGAATGTGGCGCTGCCCAGTCTCAGATCGGACTTCGGCGCCAGCGCGAACCAGATCGAATGGGTTGCAGCGATCTATATTCTGGTTTTCGCACTCGTGCTGGTCCCGGGTGGCCGCTACGGCGACCTGCTGGGCCGCCGCCGGGTGTTTCTCTGGGGCGTCTGCGTCTTTACGCTCGGATCGGCGCTTTGCGGCATGGCGCCTTCGATCTCCACCCTGCTGGCCGCGCGCGTTCTGCAGGCCGTCGGGGCGGCACTGATGACGCCGCAGACGATGGCCATTGTCCCGGCAATCTTTCCGCCCGAGGAACGCGGCGCGGCTTTCGCAGCATTCGGTTTCGCCGCCGGGCTGGCCTCGGTCGCCGGCCCGTTGCTGGGTGGGTTGCTGATTCAGCTGGATCTCTTCGGTCTGGATTGGCGGCCGATCTTCCTGGTCAACGTGCCTGTCGGGCTGCTCGCCGTGGTTCTGGCGCTGCGTTTCGTGCCGCGCGTCGGCGGACGGGCCGACGCGCGCAACGACTTTGTCGGCATCGCGCTCGCCGCGCTGACGCTGTTCTTGGTGATCTTTCCGCTCATCGATGGGCGACAGATCGGCTGGCCTTGGTGGTGCTACGCCGCAATGGCTTCCGCGCTGCCGCTGGCTGGTGTCTTCGTATGGTGGCAGAAGCGCCAGGCTGCGCGCGGCGCGCCGCAACTTCTGCCTGCCGAACTCTTGGGGAGTCGCAACTTCCTCGTCGGCATCGCCGTGGGCACGCTCCTGTTTTCAGGGATGCCGGGCTTCTTCTTCCTGATGGCACTGTTCCTGCAGGAGGGATATGGCCTCACCGCGCTCCAATCCGGCCTGACCACCATTCCGTTTCCGGTCGGCGTGCTGCTGGCTTCGATCATCGCCGGGCGACTGGGCAACCGCTGGATGCGGCGCCGTATCTCGATCGGCGGGGGCATGATGGCGCTGGCAATGCTCATGCTGTCGTTTCTGGTCCGACACCTGGGCGGCGTCCTGGAGCGTCTGGAGCTGATCGCGCCGTTGCTTCTGGGCGGACTGGGCCTGGGCACCGCGGTCTCGCCGCTGTTCAATACCATCCTGTCAAATGTGAACGTGAGCGATACGGGGTCGGCTTCAGGGGTACTCCAGGCGTTTCAGAGGTTAGGTGGCGCTCTGGGGATCGCCATTGTGGGCTGGGTGTTCTTCACCCTTCTCGGAGGCCAGGACGCGGCGCGCACGGCCTATGACCGCGCTTTCTCGACGGCGATCCTTTACAATGTGACGGTGTTTTGCATCATCTCCGGCCTTATCTGGCTGCTGCCACGCCCCAAGGGGCAGGAGGTTGGCGCCGAGCACGAGAGGTGCGAGAGCAGCCCCAAACCAGCTGCTGCCGAGTAGCACCAGACGAGTTGGAGGCTCGTGAAGCTCAAACGGCCTGACCCCGGGTGCCTGATGCCGGGCCCACATTCCCTTCTCACTTC
>JBAVQZ010000172.1:0-2476 GCA_049694515.1 Paracoccaceae bacterium
CCTCTCCGGCGGCGAATTGCTGGCGCACCCTGGCCTTTTCGTCATTGGGCAGGCCACTGGTCATCGGCCCGGCAGGCAGGAACACCGCCGGAATGTGCCCGAAGCTGGCCGCCGCCATCACCAGCCCCGGCACAATCTTGTCGCACACGCCCAGGAATACCGCCGCATCGAAGGTGTTGTGCGACAGCGCGACGCCTGCGGCCAACGCGATCACGTCGCGCGAGAACAGGCTCAGTTCCATGCCGGTCTGGCCCTGCGTGACCCCGTCGCACATCGCCGGGACGCCGCCGGCCACCTGCGCGGTGCCGCCCGCCTTGCGGACTGCCTCCTTGATGAGTTGGGGGAAGGTCTCGAACGGCTGATGCGCCGAAAGCATGTCGTTATACGCTGTGACGATCCCGAGGTTCGGTGCGCGCCCGTCCGCCAGCATATTCTTGTCGGCGCCCATCGCGGCATAGGCGTGGGCCTGGTTGCCGCAGGTCAGGTGCGCACGCGCGGGCCCGGCCTCGGCGGCGCGGGCCATCCGGTCAAGGTAATCGCCCCGGCTCTTGCGCGAGCGTTCGACGATCCGGGCGGTGACATCGGCGACGGTGGCGTTCAGGGGCATCGGGGGCCTCCTCTGGCTGCGGAAGGGATTTGCGGCATTGTATAGTCGTTAGCGCTAACCATGCCAACAGGACAATTTTCGCTCTGTTGCGGCGCCATCAGCCGAACTCCGGCGGCGCATCGACAGGACTCTCGCCCTTGAACGGGAACGCGCGGCGGCGCTTGAGGTTCCGGGGCAGATCTCCACCACGTTTATGCCGCGATGCGGTGTGAAAGTTGAAAAAGTGGAAACAATGTGGTCGAGACCAAGGATTGGTCACGAAATTGCATCGAATTTTTCCAAATTCCGCCGGGTTGATGCGCGACAACAAAGGATGAAAAACCGCGACTCGAACTGTCGCGAAAGGAGATGACATGAAACCGATTATCCTGGCACTGACGGTCGCACTGACCCTGTCGGGATGCGCTTCGTTCGAGACGGCGATGCGGGATTCCCGGATCGGCCTCGACAGCGGGGCGGGGCATGACCTCGTTGAGGCGCAGAAGGCCGAACCGAAGGCGGACCCATACGACGTGACCGGCGTCGAGGTCACGGTGCCCGAGACGCTGAAAGTGTCCGAGGCCAACAGCTTCTTCCCCTTCGCCGACATCGTATGGCGCGAGGACCCGCCGGGCGACCGCTATGCCCAGGTTCGCAAGATCGTGCAGGACGCAGCGGACGAGGCTGTCGGTCCCTTCGACAGCGGTCACAAGGTGAAACTGTCGATCGAGCTGACCCGCTTCCATGCGTTGACGCAAAAGACCCGCTACAGCTTTGGCGGAACGCATGACATCCGGTTCCGGCTGACGGTGTCCGACGCGACCTCCGGCGAGGTGCTCGAAGGTCCCCGGATCGTCCGGCTTCGGTTCGAGGCCTATGGCGGCCAGAAAGCGCTTGACGCAGAGCGCGCGGGTCAGACTCAGAAGGTGCGGATCACTGACCACCTGATCAAAGGGCTCCGCAAGGCGCTGGCCGCACATGGTAAGCCCGAGGCGGGTGCGCCGATGCAACTCTCCTCGCTCATTCCGAGGTTGAGGGACGTCGGCACGGAAAACTGACCCCTTCCGCAAACGTACGGATGCGATTAGGAGGAGGGCATGACGCCCTCTTCCCCGCTTCCCGTCGTGCGGCTGCGCCCCAAGGCAAATGCCCGCGCCATCCGTCACGGTTTTCCGTGGGTCTTCGCCAACGAACTGGTCACCGATCGCCGCACCAAGGCGCTGCCCCCCGGCAGCATTGCGGTGCTGGAGGATGACGCCCGCCAGCGGTTGGGGGTCGTCGCGGTCAACCCCGCCTCCAAGATCATCTGTCGGATGCTGGACCGTGACGCCGGTGCCGAGATCGACGAGGCGTGGTTCGCCGACCGGCTGGGCCGTGCGCTTTGGATGCGCGAACGGCTGTTCGACACCCCGTTCTACCGCCTGATCCATGCCGAGGCCGACGGCCTGCCGGGCGTGGTGATCGACCGCTTCGGCGCCAAGGCGGTGATTCAGCCCAACGCTGCCTGGGCGGAGGCGCTGATCGACCCGCTTGCGGCGGCGCTGGAACGCGTGACGGGCGTGACGTCCATCGTGAAGAACGGCACCGGCCGCGCCCGCGCGCTGGAGGGGTTGGAGGAAGAGACGGTGGTGATGACGGGCACGGTCGAGGAGCCGGTTCCGGTTCCGATGAACGGCGCGACCTACATGGCCGACCTGTTGGGCGGGCAGAAAACGGGCCTGTTCTTCGACCAGCGCCCGAACCACGCCTTCGCCGCCCGGCTGGCGCGGGGCGCGCGGGTGCTGGACGTGTTTTCGCATGTCGGCGGCTTCGCCCTTGCGGCGCTGGCGAACGGGGCCCAGTCGGCGCTGGCGGTGGATGGATCTGCCCCAGCGCTTGCGCTGGCGACAG
>JBAVQZ010000173.1:0-2544 GCA_049694515.1 Paracoccaceae bacterium
GCGCGTCCAGATCCATCGCCCCGGCGTCAAGGATCGCCGGCGCCACCAGCCCGCCGCCCCGGATGGTGAAGGCCATGCCGGCGTTCACAACCTCGGCCGGGTGGAAGGCGTTGTCGGTGTAATGGCCGTTGAACTCGGGATATTTCTTCAACGCGCGGGTGACGGCGGCCAGATAGAGCACGCCCAGCAACAGCCGGTCCTCGGGCGGCCGGCCCTCGTTGCGGGCGGTGACGAAGGCCTGCGCGGCGGTCAGATCGACCGAATGCGACAGGTAGTAATGCGGGATCTCGCGTTTCGAGCGCGACATCGCGGCGGCGATTGCCGCGCGCATCCCCTCCGGCGCGGGTGTGGCCTTGGGCGCGGCGGCTTTGCCTTGCTTCAGCAACGCTTCTACGTCCTCGAGCGTAATCGCGCCCTGCGGACCGGAGCCGGTCAGACCCGCATCGCGCGGGTCGATTCCCGATTGCTCGGCCAGATGCATCGCGGCGGGCGTGATCCGAAGCCGTTCTCCGGCGGCCAGGGCGGGTTCCGGCTTTGGCTCGCGCAGCTCCTGTTCGGCCGGCGCAGGGGCAGGGGGCGCGGAGCTTTCCGGCGCGGGCGCGGCGGGTGCTGCGGCCCGCTCCGCCTCATCGCCGTCGATTACCGCCAGCGGCGTTCCGACAGGCACTTTCTGTCCGACATCCACCAGATAGCGGTCGAGGGTGCCGTCCTGGAACGACTCGATCTCGATCGCGCCTTTCTGTGTTTCCACGACGGCGAGGATGTCGCCGCGCGAGACCGCTTCGCCGGGCTGCTTGAGCCATTCGACCAGCGTTCCGGCCTCCATGTCCGCGCCGAGCGAGGGCATCAGGAACTCGGCCATCGCGCTACTCCCGCCCCATGACCCGCAGTGCCGCTGCGACGATCGCCGGTGTCTGCGGAATCGCCGCCTCTTCAAGATGTCCTGCATATGGGATCGGCACCTCGGCGCTGCAGACACGGGCCAGCGGCGCGTCGAGGTCGAAGAACGAGTCCTCGGCAAGCCGCATCCCGATCTCGGCCGACAAGCTGCCCGATTTCCACCCCTCGTCCACGATCAGCGCCCGGTGGGTTTCCGCCAGAGAGGCGGTGATCGTTTCCATGTCCAGCGGTCGCAGGCAGCGCAGGTCGATCACCTCGGCCTCGATACCCTTTTCCGCCAGCGCCTCCGCGGCGTCGAGCGTCTTGAACAGCGACCCGCCATAGGTGATCAGCGACAGGTCGGTGCCGGCGCGCCGGACCGCGGCCTTCTCGATATCCACCGGACCGGCATTGGCGGCAATTTTTCCGGCGCGGTTGTAGAGCATGACATTCTCGAAGATCAGCACCGGGTCGGGATCTTCCAGCGCGGTCCACAACATGCCGCGCGCATCCTCCAGCGTGGCGGGGGCCAGAATACGCAGGCCCGGGATATGGGCGTACCAACCCTCCAGGCTGTGCGAATGCTGCGCGGCCAGTTGCCGGCCCGCACCGGTGGCCATGCGGATCACCAGTGCCACGCCGAACTGGTTGTTGGACATGTGGCGCAGCGTGGCGGCCGTGTTCAGGATCTGGTCCAGCGCCAGCAGCGAGAAGTTGACCGTCATCAACTCCACGATCGGGCGCATCCCGGCCACCGCCGCGCCGATCCCGGCGCCGGTGAACCCGGATTCCGACAGCGGCGTGTCGCGGATGCGCTCTGGGCCGAACCGGTCCAGCAGGCCCTTGCTGACGGCGTAGCAGCCGCCGTAGCGCCCGACATCCTCGCCCATCAGGAACACGCGCTCGTCGCGTTCCATTGCGTCGGTGATCGCCGTCTTGACAGCCTCGCGGTAGGTTGTCTCGACCGTCTCGCCGGACGGCTCGGGCGCGGGTGGCGGGTCAGGGCGGTCGGGCGCGGTGACATAGCGCGTCAGGGTTTCGACGGGTTCGTCGGTGCCGGCCTCGGCGAAGGCCACGGCCTCGGCGATCTCGGCCTCGACCTCGGCATGGATTGCGGCGACCTCGTCGGAATGGATCAGCCGGTTTTCTTCCAGCCAGCCCTGGAAGCGCAGGATCGGCCCCTTCTCGCGCCATTCCTCGACCTCGGCCTTTGGGCGGTAGAGCTGCGCGTCGAACATCGAATGCGCCCTGAAGCGGTAGGTGCGGCATTCCAGGAAATAGGGCTCACCGGTGTCGCGCATCCTCTGGATGGCGCGCCGGGCCGCGGCCTCGACCGCGACGACATCCATGCCGTCCACCACCTCGCTTGCGATCTCGTATCCGCGCGCCTTGACGCTGATGTCGGTCTCGGCCTCGGACAGTTTCAGCGCCGTGCCCATGGCGTAGCCGTTGTTCTCGCACACGAAAAGCACCGGAAGATCCCACAGCGAGGCCAGGTTCAGCGCCTCGTGGAACTCGCCCTCGGCCACCGCGCCCTCGCCGAAGAAACAGGCGGTCAGGCCTTCCTGCCCGCGCATCCTGTCGGCCAGCGCCAGCCCGACGGACAGCGGCAGCCCGCCGCCGACGATGGCGTTGCCGCCGTAGAAATTGGCCTCCCGGCTGAAC
>JBAVQZ010000174.1:0-5075 GCA_049694515.1 Paracoccaceae bacterium
GCCCGGCAACCGTGCCTGCGACATCGCCGACGCGCTTCACGCCGAACTGCGCAAGGCGGGCATCGAGCGCAACGCCCGCTGCGGCTATCCCGTGGGGCTGTCCTACCCGCCCGACTGGGGCGAACGGACGATCTCTTTGCGCGACAGCGACGAGACGGTGCTGGAACCGGGCATGACGTTCCATTTCATGCCCGGCCTGTGGATGGAGAATTGGGGGCTGGAAATTACCGAGTCGATCCTGATCCGCAAGAAGGGTCCGGCCGAGACCTTCTGCAACCGCCCCCGCAAACTGTTCGTGAAGAAGTGAGATGCTCGACAAGACCTGCGCCATCCTGAAGGATTTCGTCGCCTTCCCGACGATCACATCCGACAGCAACCTTGAACTGGTCGTGCATATCGCCGCGATGCTCAACGACTGCGGCGCGCGGGTCGAGCTGTTCCACGACGAAAGCGGCCGCAAGGCCAATCTGTTCGCAACGCTCGGACCCGAGGCACCGGGCGGAATCGTGCTTTCGGGCCATACCGACGTGGTGCCGGTGGCCGATCAGGACTGGTCCTCCGATCCCTTCATGATGCGCGAGGCCGACGGCCGGCTGTACGGGCGCGGCACCTGCGACATGAAGGGCTTTATCGCCGCCTGCGTGGCGATGGCCCCGCGCTTTGCCGAGGCCGATCTGAAGCGCCCGCTGCATTTTGCCTTCACCTATGACGAGGAGATCGGCTGCATCGGGGGGCAGGCGCTGGCGGCCGAGCTTCGGGCGCGCGACATCCGCCCGGACATCGCCATCATCGGCGAGCCGACGAACATGCAGATCATCGAGGGGCACAAGGGGTGCTGCGAATATACGGCCACGTTCCACGGGCTTGAGGGGCACGGCTCGGACCCGGACCGGGGCGTGAACGCGGCCGAATACGCGGTGCGCTATGTCACCCGCCTTCTGCACCTGCGCGAGGCGCTTGTGAAACGCGCGCCGGTGGACAGCCCGTTCGAGCCGCCGTTCACGACGATCAACCTCGGAAAAATCGCCGGCGGCGTCGCGCATAACGTGATCGCCGGCAAGGCCGAGGTGGAGTGGGAAATGCGGCCCGTGCAACCCTCGGACGTCGATTTCGTTAAGGACGAGATCGCGCGCTATTGCGACGAGGTCCTGCTGCCGGCCATGCGCGCCGTCCACCCCGACGCCGGGATCGAAACCCTGACCATCGGCGAGGTGGCGGGGTTGGAGCCGATGAACGAGAACGCCGCGCGCCGTCTGCTGGCCGAGCTGACCGGCCAGAACGACAGCCGCACCGTGGCCTTCGGCACCGAGGCGGGGCTTTTCCAGGCGCTCGGAATGTCGGCCGTGGTCTGCGGGCCGGGCTCGATCCAGCAGGCGCACAAGCCGGACGAATTCGTCACCCGCGACCAGCTCGACCAATGCCTCGGAATGCTGGAGCGGCTGACGCCGACGCTCGAAAAGGCCGGCTGAGCGGCGCGTCAGCCGTATTCGCGCCCGAAATCCCAGCCAAGCAGGTCGATTTCACGTCGGCATATGCGCGAGATCGCCTCGACCTGATCCGGTCTCAGGCTGCGGACGCTGTCGCCGGGGCTGCGGTGCCCGGCCTTCTGGAACGGCAGGCTGGCGGGCGAGAGTGGTAGCGCACAGCCTTTGCAGAACTCTTCCAGACCGGCGTGCAACGCCCGGTAGGGAATGACCTGATCGACGGCGATCCGGCCGTCGATCGTGTAGATGTCGATATTGGAAAAGCCGCGTACGAGGCGGTCTCCCGGCGCGGTGGCGATCTGTTCGAGAAACGCGTCCAGCGAAACTTTCCTGTCCTCGCGCACCTGGCGCCATTTCCAGAAAGAAATCATCCGGTCCCAGGGATCGCGCTCCACGCAGACACGGTGATAGCCGTCCCAGGCGTCCGCGCCGATCACATCGCGCACATCCCGCGCGGCCATGTGCTCGCGGAACCGGACGCCGGGGGGATATTTCAAGGCGTAGCGGCAGATGCGCTTGAGGATCTTCTCTGCACCGGGAAGGCGCGAGACCTGGTTGGGCGTGTCCCAGAACCCGACCGGAACCGGCAGGTTCTCCGTCGCCGTGGCGATGATGTCCCCGCGAACCAGAAGCGGCGCCAGCCATTTTTCGATCGACGTGCCGGCGGTCTTGCGGGTCTTGAGAAAGACGAATCGGCGGCTGTGCGAGACGATGGTCATCGCTGCGCCTGCCGGCCGATCGTGGTGGTGATGATCCGTTCAAGGGTCTTTCCGGCTGCGTCGATGTGAAACCGGTCCATGAAGGCCTGCCGGGCCTCCGAAACCAGCGCGGCGCAGCGCTCGGGGCTGTCGATCAGCGTGATAAGGGCATCAGCCAGCGCGGCGGCATCTTCCTGCGGCACCATCAGGCAGTCCCGGCCAGGGCGGAAGATGAAGCGCGCGCCGACCGTTTCGGTGGTCACGACCGGCAGCCCCGCCTGCATCGCCTCGATATAGATGAAGCCGAACGGCTCGTTGCGCGAGGGGCAGACGAAAATGTCCAGATCGTCCCAGAAGGCCGGCTTTTCGTCCTCTCCGATCCAGCCGGGAAATTCCACCGCCAGCCCCTGCTGCGTCGCCTGCTCCTTCAGCGCCGGCATGGTGGCGCCGGTCCCGGCGATCACCAGGTCAAAATCCCGGCCTGTCGCCCTGGCCCGCGCCGCGGCGTCGATCAGCAGGTCGAACCCCTTACGCGGCACCATCCGGCCCAGGCTGCCGATCCGAAGGCGATTGCGCGGCGGCGGCCGATGCTCGCGCGCCGGGCCGATGAGGAAATTCGGCAGGACGAAGACCCGCTCGTCCGGCATCCCCAAGCTGACCGCAAGATCGCGCATCTCGTTGCTTGTCACGATAAGCGAGTCGGCCTCCAGCAGGCGCGACACGGTCTTGGCCTTCATGCTTCCGCACCGGCTGAGGACAGGCATCTGGCCCTTCATCCCGAGCCATGCCTGCGGGAATCCCTTGCTGGCCAGCCCGATCACGGCATCGGCCTTGAAATCGCCAATCAGACGCCGGACCTCCATCGCCTGCAGCCATGTGAAGGGCTGCGGCTTGCGCGGCCAGCGCACCAGCGAAACTCCCGCGCCCGCTGCGCGCAGCCGTCCGCCGAAGGGCGAGTCGGGATGGATGATCGCCAGCACGTCGTGACCCGCCGCGACAAGCGCCGCCGCATAGGGCACAACGCTTTGCTGAAGGCCGCCCGCGCCGCGCCCGGTCATGACTAGTGCAATTCGCATATGGGATCTGCCCTCGGTCTCTCGGCGCGGTCCCTTAAAGGCGCGCAGGTCGGACGATGTCAAGACGTGACGGATCGTGGGATCAGCCGGAACGCCGCCCGAACCCGCGCAGCAGCCTTCCCAGGCCGGAGCTGCCGCGCCCCTCCTGCGTCAGCGCCTCGTTGGCGTGAGGAAAGGGAATATCGGGAACGGCGGCGCCCAGAAAGGCGCAAAGCGGATCCCATCCGTCGCCCTCGGCGATCCGCATCTCAAGCAATTTGCCGGGACGGTCGGCGAAATGCGCCCGAACGGCAGCGTTGTGCGCCTCCATCACCGCGACGTAATGCGCCTCGTTGCCGACAGGGCTGCCCCGCGCGGCGCCGTAGATCAACTCGCGCATCGGAGTGGTGTCGGTCCCGAAATGCCGGAGCTGCGATTTCAACCACCCATCGGACTCACGGACAGTCAGGACGAAACGCGCCTCGGGCCACATCGCGTCCATCTCGCGGAACACGAGAGGCCAGGGATTGTCCTGGAAAGCGTCGTAGCGGCGCGACAGGTCGGCCGCCAGGCTCTGGAACTTGCCGGCGATGTCAGCGTCGTGATTGCCGTTCGGCCCGGTGACCCGATAGCCCAGATGCCGCAGCGCGCGCTTGAGCGAGGACGTGCCGGTCTTGTGAAAACCGATTCCGAACACCTTGTCCCTGCGCCGCGCCATGCCAGTGTCCCGATCTTCGTGCCGTCACGTCCTGATACACGCGACGGTGCCGGAAAACCAGTTTCACATGGCCGACGAGCGGCGCGGACCCGATCCAGGCCCACGCCGCGTCACGGGGGGGTTATTCGGTTGGCGCGGCCGGTGTTTCGACAGCCGGGGCGGCGGCCGGTTCAGGCGCAGCAGCCGGGGCCGTGCCCTCAGGGGCAGGGCCGCTGAATGCCATCGCCAGAATGATCAGAAACAGGACCAGAACAGCGGCCCCGATGAGCCATTTGCCCGCGCCCGCAGGGGCGCGCGTGGCGTATTGCGTGGTCTGGTAATGACTGTCATGCGGTGAATGTGCCATGATGATCCTCCTTTCGGATCGACACAGTCTAACCGACACGATGCGTATTCCGGCGCCGCGATCTGTGCGAACGCATATCTCGGCCAAACGCAGCCGGTTCGCCCCGTCACGATGCGCTTCCTTCAGCCGACGGGTCGGAATCTGCCGGGGCCGCGCCGCACATCCGGCAATTTCCAGCCGAAACAGGCGCGGCCACACGCGCGGTGGTCGGGTTCGCGCACTACCCTTGCGTCAGCACCCTTTTCACCTGCGACGTGAAATCCTCGCCGCGTTTCTCGAAATTGTCATACTGGTCGAAACTGGCCGCCGCGGGGGCCAGCAGCACGGTCTCACCCTCCTGCGCCTCGGCCGCCGCCTTCTCCACGGCAACGGCCATCGTCTCGCAGACCTCATGCGGAATGTCGGCCAGGTGCAGCGCGAAGGCGGCCGCCTCGCGTCCGATGACATAGGCCTTGGCAACATGGTCCAGCTGGTCGATCACCGGGCCCAGACCGCCTTCCTTTTCCAGCCCGCCACAGATCCACCGGATGCGCGCAAATGCGGCCAGCGCCTTCGCCGCGCTGTCGGCATTGGTGGCCTTGGAGTCATTGACGAAACGCACGCCGTTCGCCTCGGCCACCAACTGGCTGCGATGCGGCAGCCCCTCGAAGGAATGGAACGCCTGTTCGATCAGCTTCGGCGCCAGACCCAGCGTGCGCGCGGCGGCATAGGCGGCGCAGGCGTTCTGGTGGTTGTGCGCGCCGGGCAGGCCCGCCACCCCGCGCAGGTCGATCG
>JBAVQZ010000175.1:0-2340 GCA_049694515.1 Paracoccaceae bacterium
GCCCGGCAACCCCGTCGCGGCCTTCGTCTGCACGCTGCTGTTCGCACGCCCGGCGCTGGGCGTCATGGCGGGCGGTGAATGGCTGGAGCCTGTCGGCTACCCGCTGCCGGCGGCTTTCGAGAAGGACAAGAAGCCCGGCCGACGGGAATTCCTGCGCGCGCGGGTCAATGCCGAGGGCGCGGCGGAGGTGTTCAGGTCGGAAGGCTCGGGGCGCATCTCGGGGCTAAGTTGGTCCGACGGGCTGGTGGAGATCGGCGATGCGGCGCGGCAGATCCGCCCCGGCGACATGGTGCGCTTCATCCCCTACGGCAGCTTCGCGTTCTGACGGCGCGCGCCGGGGCCGTTATTCCACCGAGCCGTGGACGGCGAAGCTTTCCAGATTGGCCGATTGAGCGTCGATATAACGGAATTGCTCGTGCACGCCCATCTCGGACAGCTCGCGGTTGACCACCAGAAGCGTGTTGTCGGCGTGATCCTCGCACATCTCGCGCATGTGGCGGATCTCCTCCTCGGCGACTGGGCGGGCGGCCTCGATGTCGGGCGCGCCGTAATCGTCGACGAATTTCTGCGACAGCGACAGCACCAGCGTTTCCAGCTCGAACTCGGTGATCGGGGCGACCGCGACGAAGGTCGCGCGGCCAAAGCTCTCGATGCTCAGCCAGCCGTTGGAGAATGCCTGCCGGGCCTTTCCGGTCAGGTCGTCGTCGGTCCAGTTGGAAAACTCGAACGCACCCGAGATTGCCCATTCGCCCATTTCGGCGGGGGTCTCGAACACGTTCTCATCGGACTCGTCCAGGCGGATCGTGCGGGCAAGTTTCATATCACCTCCAGGAACCGTCGCAGCGCGACCACGCGCGTGCCGTCCGGGTCGCGCAGCAGCATGTTGCCATACTCGTCAAGCCCCATGAAGACGCCGCTTTCGGGGTAGGCGACCGGCTTTCCCAGCGTGTCGCATTTTTCCGACCAGGCGCGGTGCAGCGGCGCCAGCCCCTCGTCCAGGAAGCGGTTGAGCCACACCAGCATGTGCCGCGACCAGCTTTCGATCATTTGCGTCGCGGTCAGGTCAACGCAGCCCTCGTCATACAGCGTCGTTTCGTCGGGCGTTTCGCCGGGGTCGCCCGCGCGCAGCGGCAGCATCAGCACGTCCAGCCCGATCACCAGCCAGTCGGGCTCGGCCCGGCCGTCGGCGGTGGCGGCGGAATAGCGCAGCCGCCCGCAACGCGCGGCGTTGACCTTGATCCGGTCCGGCCATTCGAAATGCACTGCCACTTCCGGCGGACCGAGAGCGCCCAGCGAGTCGGCGAAGCCCAACTGTACCGCGTAAGCCGCGCCAAGCGCGCTGTCCAACGGCATTTCCGGCGCCAGCACCAGCGCCACGCGCAGCTTCGCCGCGTCGTCGGACCACAGTACCAGGCCGGGGTCACAGCCCCGCATCGCCGCCGTCACGGCCTTCAGGAATGGGTCGGCATGGGGCGGCACGCGCTCGCCGCGAAGCAGCGGCGGGAAGGTCGGGGCGTCGTCCGTCGCCGTCATGCGAACAGCCCCGTTTCGGTCAGCGTGTCGGCCAGGTCGAAGAACGCCTTCGCCTGCGGGCTTTGCGGTTTCACGGCGACGATCGGCGCGCCGCCGTCGCCCGCCACCCGGATGTCCAGGTCCAGCGGGATCTCTCCCAGGAAGGGCAGGCCCAGCCGCGCTGCCTCGGCCTTGGCGCCGCCGTGGCCGAAGGGGTAATGCACCTTGCCGCAATCCGAGCAGACGAAGGAGGCCATGTTCTCGACGATGCCGTAAATCGGCACGTCCATCCGGCGGAACATGTCGATCCCCTTGCGCGCGTCCAGAAGCGCGATGTCCTGCGGGGTCGAGACGATGACGGCGCCGGCCACCTCGGTCTTCTGGCTGAGCGTCATCTGCACGTCGCCGGTGCCCGGCGGCAGATCGACGATCAGCACGTCGAGCTTGCCCCATTGCACCTGGCCCAGCATCTGCTGCAGCGCGCCCATCAGCATCGGGCCGCGCCAGACGATCGCCTCGTCCTCGGCGGTCATCAGGCCCAGCGACATCAGGGTGACGCCGTGGTTGCGAAGCGGCAGGATGGTGGTGCCGTCCGGGCTGGACGGCCGGCCCGATACGCCCATCATCCGCGGTTGGCTGGGGCCATAGACATCGGCGTCCAGCAGACCGACCCGGCGGCCCTGCGCGGCCAGCGCCACGGCCAGATTCGCCGCCACGGTGGATTTGCCGACCCCGCCCTTGCCCGAGGCGATGGCGATCACCTTCTTCACCCCTTCGGGCGGGCTTTTCTTTGGCGGTTCGGGTTTCTTCGCGGGGCCGGACGGGCGC
>JBAVQZ010000176.1:0-11300 GCA_049694515.1 Paracoccaceae bacterium
ATCGCTGCATGATCGCCGAAAGCGGCGTGGCCGAAAGCATCGAGCCCAGCACGATCAGCGAGATCGGCAGCGTCGCGAAGCACGGGTTGGAGGCCAGCGACTGCCCCGCCAGCCCGCCGACGACGAAGATCATCGGCATCTGCGAGCCCATGAAGGCTTGCGCCGCCACCAGCACCATCACGTTGCGTTTGGCGCGGGCGTCGGCGGCGGGGGCAGGGGCGGTGATTTCGGTCATGGTTGCTGACTTAGCGCCGGCGGCGGGGCAATGGAAGTGGCTTTTCCGCCGCGTTCCGCTGGTTGCAACGCGGTGCGGTGGCGGCGGCTTGCAATTTCGCACCATGCCGGAGAGTTTCTTGCCTTCGGCGCGGGATTCTGAAGAAAGTGCAACGGCAATGGTGGGACGGATCATCGAGACACCGGAATGCGTGGCCGAGGGCGCGGCCCATCTTGCGCGTATCGAGCCGCGCTTCGTCCATGCGCTGGAGTTGACAGGCCCGCTGCCGCTGCGACGGCGACGCGACGGGTTCGAGGCGCTGCTCGACGCGATCGTCAGCCAGCAGGTCTCGGTCGCGGCGGCGGATGCGATCTGGGGCCGGCTGAAGGCGGCGCGCCTGACCGGGCCGCGCAAGGTGTCGTGGGCCGGCGAGGATGAACTGCGCGCTTGCGGCCTGAGCCGGCAGAAGATCCGCTATGCCAAGGCGCTGGCCGGGGCGCGGATCGACTTTCGCGCGCTGCGCGACACCCCCACCGAAGAGGTCGTTGCGACGCTGACCGAGGTGCCCGGCATCGGCCGCTGGACGGCCGAGATATACGCGATGTTCTCGCTCGGGCGGGCCGATGTGTTCGCGCCGGGCGACCTGGCGTTGCAGGAATCCGCGCGGATCCTGTTCGAGCTGGAGGCGCGGCCCACCGAAAATGCGCTGCGCGAAATGGCCGAGCCCTGGTCGCCATGGCGTGGCGTTGCGGCACGGGCGCTTTGGGCCTACTACCGGGTGGCGAAGGACAGGGAAGGGATCAGATGACACGGGTATTGCAGGCCGAACGCAAGGGGCCGGTTTCGGGGGACACGCGCTCGGTGGTGGTGTTCCTGCACGGCTACGGGGCCAACGGGGCCGATCTGCTGGGGCTGGCCGAGCCGCTGGGCGAGCATCTGCCGGACACGTTGTTCGTGGCCCCGGACGCGCCGGAAGCCTGCGCGGGCGCGCCGTTCGGATACCAATGGTTCCCGATTCCGTGGATCGACAACTCGAGCGAGGAGGAAAGCGAGGCGGGGATGCTGCGCGCGGCGGCGGATCTGGACGCCTTCCTCGACGCGCTGATGGTGGACGAGGACGTGCTGCCAGAGCAGGTTTTCCTGTTCGGCTTCTCGCAAGGCACGATGATGGCGCTTCAGGTGGCGCCGCGGCGCGAGGATCCCGTGGCGGGCATCGCGGCCTTCTCGGGACGGCTGCTGCGGCCCGAATTGTTGGCCGACGAGGTGATCTGCCGCCCGCCCGTCCTGCTGGTTCATGGCGATCAGGACGACGTGGTGCCGCCACAATCGTTGCCGGAGACCGCCGAGGCGCTGCAACAGGCGGGATGGAAGGACGTGTATGCCCATGTCATGAAGGGCACCGGCCATGGCATCGCGCCGGACGGTCTGTCGGTGGCGCTGGCCTTCATGCGCGACCGTCTGGGCGAGGGGTGAGCGGCTCTCAGGCGTCGTCGAACCACAGGCGCGGCTCGGCCATCTCCAGCGAGTTGCCCGCCGGGTCGCGGAAATAGATCGAGCGGGCGCCGTTCGGCCAGTGAAAATCCGCCTCGACCGGGTGGCCGGCCTGGTCCAGCCGCGTGCGCCAGGCTCTCAGCTCTTCGGCGCTGGCCTCAAAGCACAGATGGCCCGGCCCCTCGGCCCCGTGCGGCGGCACCGGAAGGTCGGGATTGTCGGTCGGAATCCGCGTCTTGGCCGGGTTGAAGATCAGCACGATCGTGCGTCCGGCGCGGAAAAAGACGTGCCGGTCGTCGCGCCGGGTGATCCTTTCAAGCCCCAGAATCCCGCCATAGAACGCCTCGGCCGCGTCCAGATCGTCGGCATAAAGCGCCGCCTCGAGCACGGCGCCGGGCGGGGGCGGGGCGGAACTGTCTGACTCGTTCATTCCGCAACGCTATCTCTGATGCGTGCCGATGTCATCCGCAGCGCGGCCGGTTTCACATGCCTGTCATGAACGCGGATTAGGTCACTATGCAACAGCACTGCATATTGCGGGGCTTGCCAGCCGCAACCTGCAATATATAGTTATCCACATGCCGGGGCGGGTCGTCCCGCCCTGGGCCGGACCGAGGCAGGCAGGGCAGAGGCGGAGTCACTGGTGATGGACGGAGATTTCAGAACACATTTCGTGCGCGAGCCGCAGATGCTCCGGCACCATCCGGCGCTGGTGCTGAATGCGGATTACCGGCCGCTTTCCTATTACCCGCTGTCGCTCTGGCCCTGGCAGGAGGCGATCAAGGCCGCCTTCCTGGACCGGGTCGATATCGTCGCCGAATACGACCAGGTGGTGCGAAGCCCGACAACGGAAATACGAATTCCCTCGGTCGTGGTGCTCAAGGACTACATCAAACCCAGAAAGCGCGTGGCCTTCACGCGCTTTAATTTGTTTCTGAGGGACGAATTTTCCTGCCAGTATTGCGGCGGGCGGGGCGATCTGACCTTCGATCACGTGGTGCCGCGGGCCCGCGGCGGCGTCACCAGCTGGGAGAACGTCGTGGCGGCCTGCTCGAGATGCAACCTGCGCAAGGGGTCGAAAAGCCTGCGTCAGGTGGGGATGAGCCTGCGCAAGCCGCCGCGCCAACCCGGTGCCGAGGAACTGCGGAACATGGGCCGCAAGTTCCCGCCCAACTACCTGCACGACAGCTGGCTCGACTTCCTTTACTGGGACGCCGAACTGGAGGCCTGAGGCAAAGCCGTTTCCGCCCGACTGCGCGAGATGCTAGACTTTCGCTCGAAGCCCGGTTAGACAGCGCTTGTTTGCGCTAACAAAGACTGTGGGGACCAATGGTATCTCGTGTCATTCCGGTTGACCCTTTCGATCTGGTCATATTCGGCGGGACGGGGGATCTTGCGCGCCGCAAGATCCTGCCGGGGCTGTATCGCAGGTTCCTTGCCGGCCAGATGCCCGACACGGCGCGCGTCATTGCCGCGGCGCGCTCGGACCATGACGACGCGGAATACCGCGCCATGATAGGCGCCGCGATCGAAGAGTTCGTGGCCCAGGAGCATCAGGACAAAGCGCAGATCGACGCCTTTCTGGCGCAGCTGTGCTATATCCAGGTGGACGCGACCGGCACCGGCGGCTGGAAGGAACTGGCCGCGACGATGCGCGACGGCGTCGTGCATGCCTTCTATTTCTCGGTTGGGCCGGGGCTGTTCGGCGCCCTTGCCGAGCGGCTGCATACCCACGGCATCGCCGACGAGGACAGCCGGATCGTCGTGGAAAAGCCCTTCGGCCACGATCTGAAAACCGCCCGCGAACTGAACGCCACGCTGGCGCAGCACTTCGACGAGCATCAGATATATCGCATCGACCACTATCTGGGGAAGGAGACGGTGCAGAACCTGATGGCCGTCCGCTTCGCCAACATGCTGTTCGAGCCGCTTTGGAACGCGCGCAACGTCGATCACATCCAGATCACCGTGGCGGAGACCGTGGGCGTCGGCGGGCGTGGCGGGTATTACGACCAGTCCGGCGCGATGCGCGACATGGTGCAGAACCACATGATGCAGCTGCTGTGCCTGATCGCGATGGAGCCGCCCTATGCGTTCGAGCCCGACCCGGTCCGCGACGAGAAGCTCAAGGTGATCCGCGCGCTGGACCCGGTCGCGCCCGACGACATCGTGCGTGGCCAGTACGAGGCCGGCGAGGGCACGCCCGGCTATCTGGAGGACGTGGACAATCGCGACAGCCGCACCGAGAGCTTCATCGCGTTGAAACTGCACGTCTCGAACTGGCGCTGGAAAGGCACGCCCTTTTACCTGCGGACCGGCAAGCGGCTGCGGGCGCGCACCTCGGAGATCGCGATTGTCTTCAAGGATCCGCCGCATTCGATCTTCGGAGATCAGGAGGAGCACAAGCCCAACGTGCTGGTGATCCGCCTGCAACCGAACGAGGGGATCAATCTGAAGGTCACGATCAAGGAGCCGGGACCGGGCGGGATGCGCCTGGTCGAGGTGCCGCTGGACATGTCCTTCAAGGAGGCGCTGGGGCCGGATGTCGAGGAAATTCCGGATGCCTATGAGCGGTTGATCATGGATGTGATCCGCGGCAACCAGACGTTGTTCATGCGCGGTGACGAGGTCGAGGCCGCCTGGGCCTGGACCGATCCGATCATCGCCGGCTGGGAGGACAGGGGCGACCGCCCGAGGCCCTATGACCCGGGAAGTTCGGGGCCCGAGGATGCGCTGATGCTGATGCATCGCGACGGGCGGCGCTGGCGCGAGGTGAAAGCATGAAGTTCAGGGAGTATCCCGACCGCGAAATGATGATGATGGCGCTGGCCGACAGGATGGCCAGCGAACTGGGCGCCAGCCTGCGGCAGAACGATTTCGCAACGCTCGCCGTGCCCGGCGGCACGACGCCGGGGCCCGTCTTCGATTCGCTTTCGGCGGTGCCGCTGGACTGGGCGCGGGTGCGGGTAATGCTGACCGACGAGCGCTGGGTGCCGGAAACCTCGGAGCGGTCGAATACGCGGCTGCTGCGCGAGCGCCTGCTGGTGGACCGGGCCGCGGCGGCAACGCTGCTGCCGCTTTGCGCCGATGCCGAAGTGCCCGAAGACAGGCTCGACGACCTGTCCGGGGCGATCAGCGCGGCCTTGCCGATCTCGGTTCTGCTGCTGGGGATGGGGGCGGACATGCACACCGCCTCGCTCTTTCCCGGGGCCGATCACCTGGCCGGGGCGCTGGCCGACGACGCGCCCGAACTGATGGCGCTGCGCGCGCCGGGCGCGCCCGAGCCGCGTGTCACCCTGACCGCGCGCGTGTTGAGGGATGCGCTGAACATTCACGTGCTCATCACCGGCGCCGAAAAACGCGCGGCGCTGGAAAAGGCCGCGAAGCTGGGCGATCCGATGCAGGCGCCGGTCGCGGCGATCCTGAAAGACGCAACCGTGCATTGGGCGGAGTGAGAGATGGACCTGTGGAAAGACCTGCGCGCGAGGGCCGAGGCCGCAAAGACGCGCCGCATCGAGGATTTGTTCCAAAATGGAAACAGATTGTCGCTTTTTGCGCCGAGCTTTGCCGAGATGACGTTCGATTTGTCCAAGACAAATATCGACGAAGAGACGCTGGAGCGGCTCGTGGAGCTGGCCGGCGTGGCCGGAGTGGCCGCCCGGCGTGACGCGATGTTCGCCGGTGAGAAGATCAACGAGACCGAAGGCCGCGCCGTGCTTCACACCGCCCTGCGGCGCAGCGAGGGGCCGGTCATGGTGGACGGCGAGGACGTGCTTCCCGAGGTTCACGAGACCCTGGGCCGGATGGCCGAGTTCGCCGAGGCCGTGCGCGGCGGCGACTTCAAGGGGCAGGGCGGGCCGATCACCGACGTGGTCAATAT
Organism: Paracoccaceae bacterium; assembly: GCA_049694515.1. Lineage (GTDB taxonomy): Bacteria > Pseudomonadota > Alphaproteobacteria > Rhodobacterales > Rhodobacteraceae > JADQCB01. The sequence continues at coordinate 5,586 of JBAVQZ010000176.1, forward strand.
CGGCATCGGCGGCTCGGACCTTGGCCCTGTGATGGCCTGCCAGGCGCTTGCCTCCTATGCCGACGGGCCGCGCTGCCATTTCGTTTCGAACGTGGACGGGGCGCATATCGCGCAGGTGATGCGCGGGCTCGACCCGGCGACGACGCTGGTGATCGTCGCCTCAAAGACCTTCACGACGATCGAAACCATGACCAACGCCCAGACGGCCCGCGCGATGATGGCGAAAACCGTGGCCGACCCGGTGGCGCAGTTCGTGGCGCTGTCCAGCTCGCTTGAACGCACCGACGCTTTCGGCATCCCGCAGGCGCGGGTATTCGATTTCGCCGACTGGGTCGGCGGGCGCTACTCGATGTGGGGGCCGATCGGGCTGTCGATCATGCTGGCGATCGGGCCAGAGCGGTTCAACGACTTCCTGCGCGGGGCCGAGGCGATGGACGACCATTTCCGTAGCGCGCCGTTCGACAAGAACCTGCCGGTCCTTCTGGCGCTTGTCGGGATCTGGCATCACCAGTTCTGCGGCTATCCCACGCGCGCGGTGCTGCCCTATGATCAGCAACTGGCGCGGTTGCCCGCCTATCTGCAGCAGCTGGAGATGGAGAGCAACGGAAAGAGCGTGGCGATGGACGGCTCGGACCTGACGGTGCCCTCGGGTCCCGTTGTCTGGGGCGAGCCGGGCACCAACGGCCAGCACGCCTTTTACCAGCTGATTCACCAGGGCACCGGGGTCGTGCCCTGCGAGTTCATGGTGGCGGCCGAGGGGAACGAGATGGGCCGCTCCCGTCACCACCGCCTGTTGGTGGCCAACTGCTTCGCACAGTCCAAGGCGCTGATGGAGGGCCGGTCGCTGGAAACGGCCCGCGCCCTGATGAAGGATGCCGGGTTCAGGGGCAAGGAACTGGAACGCCAGGCGCACCACCGCGTCTTTCCGGGCAACCGACCCTCGACCACGCTGATCTACCCAAGGCTGACGCCCGGCATGCTGGGCCGCATCGTCGCGCTGTACGAGCATCGGGTGTTCGTCGAGGGCGTGATCCTGGGGATCAACAGTTTCGACCAGTGGGGCGTCGAGCTTGGCAAGGAACTGGCGAAATCGCTGGAGCCGGTGCTGTCGGGCGAAAGCGCCGAGGGCTTGGACGCGTCTTCCAAAGGGCTGATCGGCTATGTGCGGGAGCACGTCGGGGAATGGTCCGACGCGTAAGGCATTGCAGCGCGGGAAAGTGGAGCGGGTGAAGGGAATCGAACCCTCGTCGTCAGCTTGGGAAGCTGCTGCTCTACCATTGAGCTACACCCGCGACGTCCTGCCGATTACCGCACCGCGCAGCGCGAGGCAAGAACTAGCTGACGGCACGCGCCAGGAAAGGTGCGTGCAGATGCCGTGGCGGCCGCTCAGGTCTGGAACACATAGGTTCCCGGCGCGTCGGCAAACGGAGGGAGGCCCGCCCCGGGCGCGCCCATCGGCGGCGGCGTGACCGTCTTTTTGCCGTCTTGGCGTTGCAGCCACGCGGCCCATTCGGTCCACCAAGACCCTTCACGCGCTTCATGCGTCTGCACCCAGCTGTCGGGATCGGTGTACAGCGCCCCCGGGGCGCGGTGGCCGATGCGGAAATGCCGCCCCGGATGGCCCGGCTCGCTGAGGATGCCGCCATTATGGCCGCCCTTGGTCAGCGCGAAGGTCAGGTCGCCTTCGGTGAAGAGCATCGTCTTGTAGACCGAGCGCCACGGGGCGATATGGTCCTGCTCGGTGGCCAGCACGAAGATCGGCGCCTCGATGTCCTGAAGCGCGATCACCCGGCCGTCGACGGCGAAACGGCCGGCGGTCAGGCGGTTTTCCAGAAACAGCCCGCGCAGGTATTGCGTATGCATTCGATAGGGCATGCGCGTGGCGTCGGCGTTCCACACGGCGATGTCGAACTCCTCCTCGTCCTTGCCCAGGAAATAGCGCCTGACGGCGCGCGTCCAGATCATGTCCTCGGCGCGCAGCGCGCGGAAGGCGCCGGCCATCTGGTCCTGCCTGAGATAGCCCTGGTCCCACATCATGTCCTCGAGGAATGCAAGCTGGCTTTCGTCGAGGAAAAGCATCAATTCGCCTGCCTCGGTGAAATCGGTCTGCGCGGCCAGCAGGGTGATCGAGGCCAGCCGGTCGTCGCCGTCGCGCGCCATGGTCGCCGCCGCGATCGACAGGATCGTGCCGCCCAGGCAATAGCCGCAGGCATGTACCTTTTGGTCCGGAACGATGGTCGTGACCTTGTCCAGCGCCGTCATCACGCCCATCCGGCGATAATCGTCAAGCGACAGGTCGCGCTGCTCGGTGGTGGGATTGCACCACGAGATGGCGAAGACTGTGTGCCCCTGGCCGACCAGGAAGCGGATCAGCGAGTTTTCGGGACTCAGGTCCAGGATGTAATATTTCATGATCCAGGCCGGCACGATGAGGATCGGCTGGGCGTACACCTTTTCGGTCTGCGGCGTGTACTGGATCAGCTCCATGATCTCGTTGCGGAACACCACCTTTCCCGGCGTGCAGGCCAGGTTGCGGCCGACCTCGAAATCCTCGGGTTTCGGGGCGGGGGAGTTCGTGAGCCTGCGGGCGATGTCCTCGGCCACGTGCTGCGCGCCCTCGGCCAGGTTGCGGCCGTCGGTTTCGCGCGTCGCCTCGATGATCTCGGGGTTGAGCAGCGGCGAGTTCGAGGGTGACGCGACGTCCAGCATCTGCCGCGCCATGAACTGCACCCGGTCTGCACTGTGCTTGCGGGTTCCGCGGACGCCTTCTGTCGCGTGATCCCACCAATCCTGGGTGGCAAGGAAAGACTGCTTCCAAAGGTTGAAAGGCGGTTTGTCCCAGCCGGGGTGATCGAAGCGATGGTCGGTCGGGTGCGGCGCGAAAGGCGCGTCGCCTTGGTTCCCGCCCGTGGCATGACGCGCAAGCTTGAAGGCATTCTCCTGCGCCCTCTGCGCCAGTTCCAGCTGGCGGCCCGGCGCCCCGGCCAGATGCGCGGCCCAGTCGGCCCAGGCGGAAACGGCGGCATAGGGCGACAGGCCGTTGGTCATCCGCGCCAGCATGGCGCGCGTCGTCCTGTCCATCGTCTCGAACGGGTGCGGCGCGGGGCGGTGACGCCCGTTGGGCAATGGCGGGGCGGGTTTCTTCACGGCCGGAAGCTGATTTTTTCTTTCCGGCGCGGCGTCGGGGCGGATCGGCGTGACGTCGGCTTTTCGGGCGGTCATGGCTCTCTCGCTGTTTCGGGCGGCGCGGGGCCGGGGGATACTGCGGGCTGATTGGCAGATCGGCGGACCCTGCGCATTGAGATGGCTCAAGTTCACATATGAATTTTTCATGAAGGCGCCAGCCCGATGACCATTTGCGGAGTCGAATCGCCTGAATTCGCGCCGCAACGCAGAGTACAACCGCAAGACAGGGTATTTTGCCGGTTGAAATGTCGCTTTTATTGAGTAACGTGTCGCATATTCGATCGGCAGGCGCGGCGAAAAGACGCCGCTGCGCGAGTGATGGGCCGATCGGCGTGGCGGAGCCCCCGCAAAAAATGGGGCCGTTCGCCCCGACAAGGACGCGGCCAGCCACCGGATCGCGCCGAAAAGACCGAAATTGGCGGGCGCCACGCAAACCGCGCCCGCGGAATACCAGTCGGCATAGGCCGGGACGACCCGGTCATGCCCGATATCTTGCGTGCCACCCCCGGCACGCGGGCCGCTTTGTTGCAGCCAAACCGACGGAGACAGTGATGACCGACGCAGTTCTCGACAAGCAGAATGCCGAGCTTGAGATGGACGAGCAGATCTATGGCGACGACCCCCTGGGCGACCGCGAGACAAATCACTACCGCAAGGAATACGTGATGTCGTTCGTGGAGAAATGGGACGAGTTGATCAACTGGTCCGCCCGCGCCGAAAGCGAAGGGCAGTTCTTCATCGACCTGCTGCGCGCCCGTGGCAAGGAAAGCGTGCTTGACGTGGCCTGCGGGACCGGCTTCCACTCCGTACGGCTGACCGAGGCCGGCTTCGACGTGTCTTCCGCGGACGGTTCGGCGGCGATGCTGGCCCAGGCCTTTGCCAATGCGCAGAGCCGGGGGCTGATCCTCAAGACCGTGCAGGCCGATTGGCGCTGGCTGAACCGCGACATCAACGGCAAGTACGACGCGATCATCTGCCTGGGCAACTCGTTCACGCACCTCCACGAGGAAAAGGATCGCCGCCGCGCGCTGGCCGAATTCTACGCCGCGCTCAAGCACGACGGCATCCTGATCATGGACCAGCGAAACTATGACGCGATGCTGGATCACGGCTTCAGCACAAAGCACAAGTTTTATTACTGCGGCGACAAGGTCACGGCCGAGCCCGAGCACCTGGACGAGGGCCTGTGCCGCATGAAGTACTCTTTCCCCGACGGGTCGAATTACACGTTGAACATGTGCCCGATACGCAAGAACTATGTCCGCCGCCTGATGACCGAGGCCGGGTTCGAACGGGTGCGCACCTATGGCGACTTCCAGGAAACCTATGCCGAGGAGGATCCTGATTTCTTCATCCATGTCGCCGAGAAGTCGGCGCTTCATCTGGTGCGCTGGGGCGGCACCCGCACCGAGGGCGAGGCCGACATCCGCGATGTCACCGAGGATTACTACGACAGCGACGACGCCGACACGTTCTACTCCACGATCTGGGGCGGCGAGGACCTGCATATCGGCCTTTACGACGATACCAAGGACATCCGGACAGCCAGCGACAAGACGATCGCGGCGATGATCGCCAAGCTGCCCGACCTGGGACCCGACAGCCGGGTTCTGGACATGGGCGCCGGATATGGCGGCGCGATGCGGACGGTCGTCCGTGAAACCGGTGCCAAGGCGGTCTGCCTGAACATTTCGGCCACCCAGAACGACTACAACCGTCAGAAAATCCGTCAGGCCGGCCTGGGCGACCGGATCGAAGTGCTGCACGGCGTGTTCGAGGACGTCCCTCAGGACGACGAAAGCGCCGATGTGGTCTGGAGTCAGGACGCCTTCCTGCACTCGGACCAGCGCGACAAGATCATGTCCGAGGCGTTCCGCGTGCTCAAGCCCGGCGGCAGCTTCATCTTTACCGACCCGAACCAGGCCGACGACGTGCCCGCGGGCGTGCTTCAGCCGGTCTATGACCGGCTTCAGCTCAACAGCCTGGGCTCCATGCGCTTCTACCGCGAGGCGGCCGAGGCGCTGGGCTTCGAGACGGTCGAGCAGGAGGATCTTACCCACCAGCTTCGCACCCATTACGCACGGGTGCGCGAGGAACTGCTTGCCAACTACGACAAGCTGCGCGAGGCGGGCGCGTCGGCCGAGTATCTCGACAAGATGGCCGTCGGGCTTCAGAACTGGGTGAGCGCCGCCGATGCCGGCCATCTTTCCTGGGGCATCCAGATGTTCCGCAAACCCGCCTGAGCCGATGCCGGGCGGCCCCGGACAGGGCCGCCCGCACAACAGGCGCGACACAGCCGAGGACAGTGACATGCAGATGACCGGGCCCGCGCAGGACCAGGACATTGAAGTATCGTTCGAACTTTTCCCGCCAAAGACCGAGCGGGGAATGAAAAATCTCGAATCCACGGTGGATCGCCTTGCCGGGGCGGGGCCGTCCTATTTCTCGGTGACCTACGGCGCCGGGGGCAGCACGCGCGAGCGCACCCGCAAGGTGGTCGAGATGGTGGCGGCGCGCTCCGGGTTGCCG
>JBAVQZ010000177.1:0-5121 GCA_049694515.1 Paracoccaceae bacterium
GGCCCCCTATTGGGAGGATGCGCTGCATTCGCTGAAGGATCATCCCCATGTCATCGACATCCGAAACATGGGCCTGATCGGTGCGGTGGAGCTTGAGTCCATTCCCGGCGAGCCCACCAAGCGCGCCTTCCAGGCATTCCTCGATGCCTATGAGAAAGGCATCCTGATCCGCACGACGGGCGACATCATCGCGATGTCGCCGCCGCTGATCCTGGAGAAATCGCATATCGACCAGCTGATCGGCACGCTGGGCGATGTCCTGAAAGGGCTGGCATGACGGTCGAGGCCGAGGCGACGCAGCTGATCGACGACGACCGGGTGCGCGTCACCCGGTTCGACTTCGCGCCCGGCGCGCAGACCGGCTGGCACCGGCACGAACTTGACTATGTGATCACCGCGATCACCGATTGCCACATGCGGCTTGAAGATCCAGACGGCACGACGCGCGACGTCACGGTGCCGGCGGGCAGCGCCTACAGGCGCGCGGAAGGCGTGGAGCACAATGTGATCAATGCGGGCGACGCGCCGATGGCCTTCGTGGAAGTGGAACTGAAGTAAGGAGCGGATATGGCAGCCCCCGGCGAAAATCTGAAGATCAACGGCGACCGCCTTTGGGACTCGATCATGGAAATGGCCAAGATCGGCCCCGGCGTCGCGGGCGGAAACAACCGCCAGACGGTGACCGACGAGGACGGCGAGGGGCGCAAGCTCTTCCAGCAGTGGTGCGAGGCGGCCGGATGCTCCATGGGCCTCGACACGATGGGTAACATGTTCGCCCGGCGCGAGGGCACCGATCCCGACGCGCTGCCGGTCTATGTCGGCAGCCATCTCGACACCCAGCCGACCGGCGGGAAATACGACGGCGTTCTGGGCGTTCTTGGCGGGCTGGAAATCGTGCGCACGCTGAACGATCTCGGCATCAAGACGAAGCATCCCATTGTCGTGACCAACTGGACCAACGAGGAGGGCACTCGCTTCGCCCCCGCGATGCTGGCCTCGGGCGTGTTCGCGGGCGTCCATGACCAGGACTGGGCCTATGCCCGCGAGGACGCCGAGGGCAAGAAATTCGGCTCCGAGCTGGAACGGATCGGCTGGAAGGGCGACGAGAAGGTGGGCGACCGCAAGATGTACGCCTTCTTCGAGTTGCACATCGAACAGGGCCCGATCCTGGAGGCCGAGGACAAGGATGTGGGCGTCGTCACCAACGGCCAGGGCCTCAGCTGGACGCAGGTCACCGTGACCGGCAAGGAAAGCCACACCGGCTCCACCCCGATGCCGATGCGCAAGAATGCAGGGCTGGGCATGGCCCGCATCGTGGATCTGGTGGACCAGATCGCCTGGAGCCACAAGCCCGACGCTGTGGGCGCGGCGGGGCAGATCAACGTCTATCCGAACTCGCGCAACGTGATCCCCGGCAAGGCGATCTTCACCGTCGATTTCCGCTCGCCCGACATCGACGTGATCGCCGACATGGAAAAGCGCCTGCGCGAGGGTGGCAAGAATATCTGCGACGAGATGGGCCTCGGGGTGGAATTCGAGAAGGTCGGCGGCTTCGATCCGGTCAAGTTCGACGAGGAGTGCGTGCAGGCCGTGCGCAACGCCGCCGAACGGCTGGGATACAGCCATCGCGACCTCATCTCGGGCGCCGGGCATGACGCCTGCTGGATCAACCAGGTGGCACCCACCGCGATGGTGATGTGCCCTTGCGTGGACGGGCTGAGCCATAACGAGGCCGAGGAGATCAGCAAGGAGTGGGCCACCGCCGGGGCCGATGTGCTGATGCATGCGGTTGTCGAGACGGCGGAGATCGTGGAATGACGGCGCGCCGGGGCGGAACGCTGCGTCTTGCGGGGATGGCGCTTGCCGTCCCCCTTCTGCTCACTGCCTGTGCGCCGCCGGCATCGACATCGCATGGCTACATCTCGGACAAGGCGATGGCCGCGCTGCCGCCGGGCACTGACCTGAGCACCGTGCATCGCCGCGACAACGGATGTTATTTCATCCAGACCAGGGATGAACTCTCGGGCTACCTGACGGATCTGAGGGGCCCGGACGGGAAAATCGTCTGTGACGACATCTGAAGCGGCGCGAGAGACGCCGCCCGAACCGAAAGACAGGGAGAAACGACATGACCAAGGTTATCAAGAACGGAACGGTGGTCACCGCCGACCGCACGTTCAAGGCCGACATCCTGATCGAGGGTGAAACGATCAAGGAGATCGGCCCTGACCTGAAGGGCGACGAGGTGATCGACGCCGAGGGCGCCTATGTGATTCCCGGCGGGATCGACCCGCATACCCATCTGGAAATGCCCTTCATGGGCACGACGGCGGCCGAGACTTTCGAGTCAGGCACCTGGGCAGCGGCGGTGGGCGGTACCACCATGCTTGTGGATTTCTGTCTGCCCGGCGCGGACGGCTCGATCAAGAACGCGATCAACGAATGGCACCGCAAGTCGGCGCCGCAGATCTGTTCGGACATCGGCTACCACATGGCCGTCACAGGCTGGAACGAGACCATCTTCGAAGAGATGAAGGACGCCGTGGACATGGGCGTGAACTCGTTCAAGCATTTCATGGCCTACAAGGGCGCGCTGATGATCGAGGATGACGAGATGTTCGCCTCGTTCAAGCGCTGCAAGGAGCTTGGCGCGCTGCCGATGGTCCACGCGGAAAATGGCGATCTGGTTTTCGACATGCAGCAGCAGATGCTGGAAAAGGGCATCACCGGGCCGGAGGGGCACGCCTATTCCCGCCCGCCCGAGTTCGAGGGCGAAGCCGCCAACCGCGCGATCACCATCGCCGACGCCGCCGGCGTGCCGCTTTATATCGTGCATGTCAGCTGCGAGCAGACGCATGAGGCGATCCGCCGCGCGCGCCAGAAGGGGATGCGCGTCTATGGCGAGCCGCTTGCGCAGTTCCTGACGCTGGATGAGTCCGAGTATTTCAACAAGGACTGGGACCATGCCGCCCGCCGGGTGATGAGCCCACCCTTCCGCTCCAAGGCGCACCAGGACGGGTTGTGGGCCGGGCTGGCGGCCGGCTCGCTCCAGGTCGTCGCTACCGACCACGCGGCTTTCTCGACCGAGCAGAAGCGCATGGGGCGCGACGATTTCACCAAGATCCCCAACGGCTCCAACGGGCTGGAGGAGCGTCTGGGCGTGCTATGGACCGAAGGTGTCGAGAAGGGCCGGCTGACGATCAACGAGTTCGTCGCCGTCACGTCGTCCAACGTGGCCAAGATCCTGAACATCTATCCCAAGAAGGGCGCTCTGGTGCCTGGAGCGGATGCCGATATCGTGGTGTGGGACCCCAAGCTTTCCAAGACGATCAGCGCCAGCAACCACCATTCTGTTCTGGATTACAACGTCTTCGAAGGCTTCAAGGTCAGCGCGCAGCCGCGCTACACCCTGTCGCGCGGCGAGGTGATCTGGGCCTGGGGCCAGAACAGCCAGCCGCAGCCTGGACGCGGCCGCTTCGTGCCGCGCCCCCCCTTCCCCTCAGCGCATGAGGCGTTGAGCAAGTGGAAGGCGCTGAACACCCCGCGCAAGGTAGAGCGTGACCCGCTGAACATTCCGGCGGGCATCTGACGCGACCTACGATAACCAATAAGAGCGCCCCCGCCGCAAAGGGGGCGCCGCAAACAAACCAACAAGGGACATGCGGTGACAGACGCAGTAATCAAGGCAGAGCATCTGGACCTGACCTTCCAGACGAATGACGGGGCGGTGCAGGCCCTTCGTGACGTGAACCTGACAGTGAACAAAGGCGAGTTCGTCAGCTTCATCGGCCCCTCGGGCTGCGGCAAGACGACCTTCCTGAGGGTGATCGCGGCGCTGGAGCATCCCACGGGCGGCACGATCACCGTCAACGGCATGACCGCCGACGAGGCGCGGCAGAAGCGTGCCTATGGTTACGTGTTCCAGGCGGCGGGGCTTTACCCCTGGCGGACCATCGCCGGCAATGTGCGGCTGCCGCTGGAGATCATGGGCTTTTCCCGCGAAGAGCAGCGCGAGCGCGTCGAGCGCGTGCTGGAGCTGGTGGATCTTTCCGGGTTCGAGAAGAAGTTCCCCTGGCAGCTTTCGGGGGGCATGCAGCAGCGCGCCAGCATCGCGCGGGCGCTGGCCTTCGATGCCGACATCCTGCTGATGGACGAGCCCTTCGGCGCGCTGGACGAGATCGTGCGCGATCACCTGAACGAACAGCTCCTGGCGCTTTGGGCGCGGACGGAAAAGACCATCGGTTTCGTCACCCACTCGATTCCCGAGGCGGTGTATCTGTCCACCAAGATCGTGGTCATGAGCCCGCGCCCCGGCCGCATCACCGACGTGATCGACAGCCCGCTGCCGAAAGAGCGGCCGCTGGACATCCGCGACACGCCGGAATTCATCGAGGTTGCGCACCGCGTGCGCGAGGGGCTGAGAGCGGGGCAGAGCTACGATGACTAGATCCATCCTGCCCATTCTCACCGTCGTGCTGGCGCTGCTGCTGATCTGGTATGCCGCCGCGGTCGCGATGAACGCCGCCTGGACGCGCGACGTCGCCGCCCGAAAGGGAACCGAGTTGACGACCTCGGCCCTTGTCAAGGACACGATGACCCAGAAACGCCCCAAGCTGCCCGCGCCGCACCAGGTGGCGGCAGAGCTGTGGGACAGCACGGTGATGAAGGCGGTCACGTCGAAACGCTCGCTGGTCTTTCACGGATGGGTGACGCTGTCAGCCACGCTGGCGGGGTTCGTGATCGGCACGCTTGCGGGTATCCTGCTGGCCGTGGGGATCGTGCATAACCGCGCGATGGACATGAGCGTGATGCCCTGGGCCATCGCCAGCCAGACCATCCCGATCCTTGCCATCGCGCCGATGATCATCGTTGTGCTGAACACGGTGGGCATACAGGGCTTGATACCCAAGGCCATCATCTCGGCCTATCTGAGTTTCTTCCCGGTGGTGGTCGGCATGGTGGCGGGCCTGCGCAGCCCGGACATGATGCAGCTCGACCTTCTGAAGACCTACAACGCCAGCACGGGCGAGACCTTCTGGAAGCTGCGCCTGCCCAGCTCGATGCCTTACCTCTTCACCTCGCTTAAGGTGTGGGTGGCGGCCAGCCTGGTCGGTGCCATCG
>JBAVQZ010000178.1:0-7486 GCA_049694515.1 Paracoccaceae bacterium
ATCATCGTCAGCAAAGGCCAGGCGATATGCGTGCGACCGGGTCTGATCCGTGTCCGGAATCGTGCGGACGGCCTCGGCATCCGCCTGCGCGTCGGGGAACATCCGCTTTCGGTCGTCGGTCATCGCGTCCTCCTGCCCGGATTGCGCCATTGTCTTTCTGCGTCTATAGCCTCGGACCTGACGAGGCCAGACACGTTTTGGAGGAATGCCGCATGTCCCACGCCCAGCTTGAATCCGCCATCGAAGCCGCCTGGGAGGCGCGCAACACCATTACCCCATCGACCGGCGGAGAGACCCGCGAAGCGATCGAGGACACGCTGAACGCGCTGGACAGCGGCAACCTGCGGGTGGCCGAGAAACAGGCGGACGGCGACTGGCGCGTGAACCAGTGGGCAAAGAAGGCGGTGCTGCTGGGCTTCCGCATCAAGGACATGGAAATCCATGACAACGGCCCGCAGGGCGGCGGCTGGTGGGACAAGGTCGACAGCAAGTTCAAAGGCTGGGGCGACAACCAGTGGCGCGCCGCCGGCTTCCGCGCGGTGCCGAACTGCGTGGTGCGCAAATCGGCCTATATCGCGCCGGGCGTGGTACTGATGCCCTCTTTTGTCAATCTCGGTGCCTATGTCGACGAGGGCACGATGGTGGACACCTGGGCCACGGTGGGCAGCTGCGCGCAGATCGGCAAGGGCGTGCACCTGTCGGGCGGCGTCGGCATCGGCGGCGTGCTGGAGCCGATGCAGGCCGGCCCCACGATCATCGAGGACAACTGCTTCATCGGCGCGCGCTCCGAGGTGGTCGAAGGCTGCATCGTGCGCGAAGGCTCGGTCCTGGGCATGGGCGTTTACATCGGCAAGTCCACCAAGATCGTCGACCGCGAGACCGGCGAGGTCTTCATGGGCGAGGTGCCGCCCTATTCGGTGGTCGTCTCGGGGTCGATGCCCACCAGGAACAACCTGAACCTTTACTGCGCGGTGATCGTCAAGCGCGTGGACGCGCAGACCCGCTCCAAGACCGGCATCAACGAGTTGCTGCGCGACTGATCCCGGCCCAACCGGCCAACGGCAGCGCGCCGGGACTCTCGTGGCGCGCATCGTCCCCTGTCACCAGGATGTCGGCCCCCGGATCAACCTGTGGGCCAGGCGATCAGTCTCCGGCCCGCGACAGAATTGCCAGGGCCTCCGCATGGATCTGCGGGTTGGCGGCGGCCAGAACCCGCCCGCCCCCATGCGCCGGGCCGCCCTGCCAGTCGGTCACGACACCCCCCGCAGCCTCGATCACCGCGATCGGGGCGTGAATGTCATAGGGCTGCAGGTCGGCCTCGACCACAAGGTCGATCTGCCCCAGCGCAAGCAGCGCATAGGCATAACAGTCGATACCGTAGCGGGTCAGCCGCACCCGCCGGGAGAGCGCGTCGAACGCGTCGCTCTCGGCGTCGCTGCCGATCCTTGGATAGGTTGTGAAAAGGATCGCCTGGTCAAGCGGGCGCGGACGCAACGTGGCCAACCGGCGCGTTCCATGAGGGCTGTCCAGCCGGGCTTCCCCCAGCCCGCCGATGAACCGCTCGCCGGTCCAGGGCTGGTCGATCACGCCGAGGCGCGGGCCCGTCTGATCCGACACCGCGATGAGCACACCCCAGGTCGGCGCGCCGGAAAGATAGGCGCGTGTTCCGTCGATCGGATCCAGCACCCAGGTCAGGCCGCTGGTACCGGCGGTTTCGCCCATTTCCTCGCCAAGGACTCCGTCGTCCGGGCGACGCTCGGCAAGAAGGTCACGCATGACACGCTCTGTGGCGCTGTCGGCCACGGTCACCGGATCGAAGCCCGTTTCGGCCTTGTTTTCGATGCCAAGCGCGCCGCCACGGAAATGTTTAAGGGTCTCTGTCCGCGCGGCATCCGCCAACGCGCCCGCCGTTGCGACAAGCGCCACGCGGTCGTCTTCTTTCATGGGCCTGCCCCGATTTCGCGGCCGGGCCACTCCCGCGCCGCTGCCCATGCGGTAGCCCCCGGCCGGCGACGCGTCAAGCCGGGGATCAGGCTGCGTCGCTCAGGACCCTTGCCAGATCAAACAGACGGCGGCGCTGGTTCTCCGGGATCGCGTAATAGGACCGGACAAGCTCGAGCGCCTCCTTGTCCGAAAGGATGTCGGCCGGCACGCCACCCTCTTTGCTTTCGGCGCCGGATTTCCGGTCAAGCCCTTCGAAAAAGAAGCTGACCGGCACTTCGAGCGCATCGGCGATGTCCCACAGACGCGAGGCGCTGATACGGTTCATCCCGGTCTCGTATTTCTGGATCTGCTGGAACTTGATCCCAACCCGCTCTGCGAGCTGCTGCTGGGTCATGCCCACCATCCAGCGGCGGTGGCGCACGCGTTTCCCGACATGGACGTCAACAGGATGTTTCATGAATGCACTCCTCTTCACCCGTTAATAAAGCAATAATCATGCCAAGTCCGACAAGTTTTCCGGAGTCACACAAAAAATTACCTATTATCCTGTCGCTGCGATATTTTTCATGACAAATTCACTCGCACGCATGGAGGCGAAAAAACTGCGCTCACGTGAGTCCGGAAAAACCCAATCCCTTCATGCGTGTTTTGCATTATGCAATGCATTTTGCGAACACTCAAATCAGAAATCTGTGCAGTTTGCGCTTCGCTGGCCATTCCCGGCGCGAAACCCTACGCTCCGCGCAAGCCACATGAAAGGAACGGAATGCGCGCCTACCAGGTCCAGGAACTCGGAAAACCGCCCGTCCTGCGGGAGATCGACACCCCGGAACCCGGCCCCGGAACAGCCCGCGTCCGGATCGCGGCCTGCGGTCTGAACTTCGCCGACCTGCTGATGATGCAGGGCAAGTATCAGGAAGTGCCTCCACTGCCCTTCACGCTGGGTATGGAGATGTCCGGCACGGTCGAGTCGGTAGGAGCGGACACCGATCCGACGCTCAAGGGACGCCGGGTCGCGGTATTCGCCGGCACGGGCGGTTTGGCAGAGTATGGTGCCTTCCCCGCAGCACGCTGCTTGCCGCTGCCCGACAGCATGAGCTTCACTGACGCCGCCGCGTTTCAGGTGGCCTACGGCACCTCGCATGTGGCGCTCGACCACAAGGCGCGGCTGCAGCCGGGTGAAACGCTGCTGGTGCTTGGCGCGTCCGGCGGGGTCGGGCTGACCGCGGTCGAGATCGGCAAACAGATGGGCGCGCGCGTCATCGCCTGCGCCCGGGGCCGCGCGAAACTGGCCGTTGCCGAGGCAGCGGGCGCCGACCACCTTGTCGACAGCGAGACTGATGATTTGCGCCCCGCGGTCAAGGGCCTTGGCGGCGCCGATGTTGTCTATGACCCCGTTGGGGGCGACCAGTTCAAGGCCGCCTTTCGCGCCTGCAACCCCGAGGCGCGCATCCTGGTGATCGGCTTCGCCAGCGGCGAGGTGCCGCAGATCCCGGCCAATCACCTGTTGGTCAAGAACATCGCGGTGATCGGCCATTACTGGGGCGGCTACCTGAATTTCCGCCCCGAGGTGCTGACGCAATCCCTCGCCACGCTTCTGGAGTGGTATGAGACCGGCCGGATCAAGCCGCATATCAGCCACCTGCTGCCGCTCGAGCGCGCCGGCGAGGCGCTGGAGCTTCTGCGAAACCGCAAGTCCACCGGCAAGGTTGTCGTGTCGGTCGGCGGCTAGCGTGACCGGAACGCCTGACGGATCAGCGCTGCCAGACTTTCGGTTAGCTCCCCGCCGGCAACGTCCGAAACGTACAGGTTGATCTTCTTCGAGGTCAGCTCGGGCAGCGCCCCGTTGTGTTTGATCCTCTCGAGATAGGGCGGTTCGCTGCCTTCGAGCAGTGAATGAACCGCCAGATCGGCGCTGACCGTGGCTTCGATCGCCCGGGTGGAGTCGCTCTCAACCGCCATCTCCCAGGGGATTCCGGCCCGGTCGAGCGCCGCTTGCACCCCGGGGCGGAAGATGCAGTTGTGCTCATACGCCAGCCGCAGCGGACGGGATTTCCAGGCCGACCCGCCCGGCGCACCGATCCAGATCAGGGGCAGTTCGATCAGCGTCTCTCCATCGGGGCCGCAATTATCCTCGGTTGTCAGGATCAGGTCGCACTCACCGCGTGCGAACTGCGTACGCAGACGCGTCGTGTAAGAAGAATTCAACTGCACCTTCACCCGCGGGTAGTCGGCATTGAAACGCTGCAACACCTGCGGGATCGCCGGATAGACGATGTCATGCGGCACCCCCAGAACGATCTCGCCCTCGTATTCCTTCGCCGTTAGGCGCCTGAATATCTCGTCGTTCATGTCCGTCATGCGACGGGCGTAGCTCAGCAACTGCTCCCCTGCACCGGTCAGGGCGATCTTGCGCGCGGTCCGGTCAAGAAGCTTCACGTCCAGCGCCTCCTCCAACCGCTTGAGCTGCATCGACACTGCCGATTGCGTCAGGTTCAGAAATCCTGCGGCCCGGGTTACCCCGCCCACCTCGGCCACCGCGACGAAAGAACGGAGAGCCGTCATGTCCAGATTTCGCGACATATCACCAATCCTGATTAATGACATGAATAACATTCGTTTGAAGAATGAAACACATTCCACCATATTCATCAAGGAAAATAATCTCAACACCACAACAGTTCACACATAACGAAGAGAAGAAACCATGACCCAACTCGCAACGAACTGCGGCGCCACCCGGCACATCGCATCCCGCAAAAACTTGATTTCACGCCTTTTCACGGCATGGCACCTTTCCCGTCAACGCGCCCGGCTGGCCGATCTGGACGACGCGATCCTGCGCGACATCGGCTTGACCCGCGCCCAAGCCGCGGCCGAATCGCGGCGTGCATTCTGGGACGTGCCCGCCACATGGAAGCGCTGAACGTCAAATCCGCGTCAGACAGTGCCTGTTTCGGGCGCGAAGTTCTTGAAATGCGGGCCGCCCTTACCGATATTCGATCAGGAGAGCGGCCCACCTGACCGGAGCCGCCGATATGGGACGTATTGGAGGCACTTGATGGCTGACTACAACACGATCCGCACAGGGCGGGCGGGTGTCCGCACAGCGGAGATCGACGAAGGGCTTCGCGCCCACATGAACAAGGTCTACGGCACAATGTCCGTGGGCCTTCTTATGACCGCTCTGGTCGCGTGGGCTGTCGGGTCCAGCGATGCGCTGATGAGCATCTTCCGCAACACGGCCACAGGCCAGATGACCATCCTTGGCTGGATCGCCATGTTCCTGCCGCTGGTCATGGTCTTCGGCTTCGGCGCCGCGATCAACAAGCTGTCGGCCGCCGGCGCACAGTTGTTCTTCTATGCCTTCGCCGCGGCGATGGGCCTGTCGATCTCGTGGATTTTCATGGCCTTCACCGGCATTTCCATCGCCCAGACCTTCCTGGTGACCTCGATCGCCTTCGCGGGCCTGTCGCTCTGGGGTTACACGACCAAGAAGGACATTTCCGGCTGGGGCGCGTTCCTCATCATGGGCGTGATCGGCCTGCTGGTCGCCTCGATCGTCAACATCTTTCTGCAGAGCCCCGCGGTGATGTTCGCGATTTCGCTTCTGGGCGTCCTGATCTTCGCGGGTCTGACCGCCTACGACACCCAGCGGATCAAGACGGACTATATCCAGCACGCCCAATCGATGGACCAGGAATGGCTCGGAAAGTCGGCGATCATGGGGGCGCTGAGCCTCTATCTCGACTTCATCAACCTGTTCATGTTCCTGCTGCAGTTCATGGGCAACCGGAACTGAGCCTGATTGGAATGCACTGACCGAAGGGCCGGCCCATGCGCCGGCCCTTTTTTCGACCCCTGCCTTCTTTTCCGTCCAAGTATCCCCGCCGGAGGCCGCCGGCGCCCGGCAGGGCGCCGATGAAAGATGGTGTCGCCCGGAACGGGCGGCATTCGGGTCAGGCGCGCTTGCGGCAAGGGCCGCCGTTGCCTATCGTCCGACCCATCGCGGACAGGAGATCGACATGACGATGACGGCGGAAAGACTGCGCGAAATCTACGGCAGCCCCTCCCCCCGCGCAGCCGGGAAGGTCATACCCCGGCTCGACCGGCATTGCCGCGACTTCATCGCGCATTCGACTTTCCTGGTGCTGGCGACCACGGATGGCCACGACCTCGACGTCTCGCCGAAAGGCGATCCTGCCGGGTTCGTCCATGTCGAGGACGACACGCACCTGATCGTTCCGGACAGGCCGGGCAACAACCGCCTCGACGGGTTGATGAACCTGCTGAGCGATGCGCGCGTGGCGCTTCTGTTCCTGATCCCGACCGTTGACGAAACCCTGCGGGTCAACGGCCACGCCGAGATCACCGAAGACCAGGCCCTGCGCGAGCTTTGCCAGATGAACGGGCGCCTGCCGAAAACGGTGCTGCGGGTTACGGTGGAGGAGGTCTTCACCCATTGCGGCAAGGCCCCCCTGCGCGCCGGCCTCTGGGCCCCCGGCACATGGCCCGAGGCGCGACCGGTCGCCACGCTGGGCGAGATTGTGCGCGATCACGCCCGGCTGCCGGTCGCCGAGACCGAGCAGGCCGCCGTGGACGAGATGTATCGCAGGACTCTGTACTGACCGCGCCGCGCACGGGCACAAAAAGCAAAAGGCCGCGCAAACGGCGCGGCCCTGTTCCGGCAAGCTGTCCTTGGCGGGCTTACTTGATCTTGCCTTCCTTGTACTCGACATGCTTGCGCGCGACCGGGTCGTATTTGTTCACGGTCATCTTCTCGGTCATCGTGCGGGCGTTTTTCTTGGTGACATAGAAATGCCCCGTGCCCGCGGTCGAGTTCAGGCGGATCTTGATAGTCGTCGGTTTCGCCATTGTCTTTCTCCGTCGCGCAGGCGGACGCATCCACCCGTGAAAATCCCTTGAAGCCCGCCTTTTACCGCTAGGGCGGGCCGAGTCAACCGCAATTCCATGCGCGGATGGCCTGTAAGCCGGATTCTGTCCCGGGGCACGTCGCCGCGCCCCTTGGATGACCATTCCTCTGCGCGCACCGTTACCGGCGCGCTTCAGCTGCCAACCCGGACCCCTGGGCTGAAGCGGCCCTGCGGGCGCGGCCCGCGCGGGATCCCTATTCGGCATTGCTCCCGGTGGGGCTTGCCGTGCCGGTCCTGTTGCCAGTCCCGCGGTGGGCCCTTGCCCCACCGTTTCACCCTTGCCCCGGACGGATCCGGGGCGGTCTGTTCTCTGTGGCGCTTTCCCTCGGGTTTCCCCGGCCGGGCGTTACCCGGCACCGTTGCTTCATGGAGTCCGGACTTTCCTCGACCCCGGATCGGATCCGGGCCCGCGGCCATCCGGCCATCCGCGCCCGACCGATCTAGGCACTCGCGCTCTCCCGGTCAACGGGAAAGCGTTCCGCGAGGTCCAGGATCAGCGCCAGATCCAGCGCGTCGGCAGGCCCCGCGGCCCAGGGACGGAAGCGCAGGCGGACGATCGACAGCAAAAGCGCCGGGTCGTCGGTCGCGGTATAGCCGAAGGCGCGGGC
>JBAVQZ010000179.1:0-5134 GCA_049694515.1 Paracoccaceae bacterium
GAGGTGATGATCTTGAACGCCTCGGTCACTTTCTCTTTCGTGGCGCCGCCGCCCACGTCGAGGAAGTTCGCCGGCTCGGCGCCATACAGCTTGATGATGTCCATAGTCGCCATGGCAAGCCCGGCGCCGTTGACCATGCAGCCGATCTCGCCGTCCAGCGCGATGTAGTTCAGGTCATACTTGGAGGCGGCGAGTTCCTTCGGGTCCTCCTCGGTCTCGTCGCGCAAAGCGGCGATGTCGGCGTGGCGGTAGAGCGCGTTGCCGTCGAAACCCAGCTTGGCATCGAGGCATTTCAGCTCTCCGTCGTCGGTGACGATCAGCGGGTTGATCTCGAGCATCTCCATGTCTTTCTCGACGAAGGCGCGGTAGAGGATGCCCATCAGGTTCACGCATTGCTTCACCTGCTTGCCTTCGAGGCCCAGCATGAAGGCGATGCGGCGGCCGTGGAACGGCTGATAGCCGGTGGCGGGATCGACGCTGAACGACAGGATCTTTTCGGGGGTGGAGGCCGCGACCTCCTCGATATCCATACCGCCCTCGGTCGAGCAGACGAAGGAGATGCGGCTGGTCTGGCGGTCCACCAGCAGCGCGAGGTAAAGCTCGCGCTCGATGTCCGAGCCGTCCTCGATATAGATGCGGCCGACCTGCTTGCCGGCCGGGCCGGTCTGGTGGGTCACCAGCGTGCGGCCCAGCATCTTCTTGGCCTCGTCGGCGGCTTCTTCAACCGATTTGGCAAGGCGCACGCCGCCCTTTTCACCCGCGTCGGCCTCTTTGAAATGGCCCTTGCCGCGACCGCCCGCGTGAATTTGCGCCTTCACGACCCAGAGCGGGCCGTCAAGTTCGCCCGCGGCGGTTTTCGCCTCGTCGGCTTTGAGAACGACCCGGCCGTCTGAGACCGGGGCGCCGTAGTCACGAAGAAGAGCCTTCGCCTGGTATTCATGAATGTTCATGAAATGAGTCCCGTCCTAGTGCAGTTCACGGGCGTCATTGCATGTGAAAAGGCGCAGATAAACGCCTTTTCGCATTGTTGCGGCGATTCGAGGGAAGTTTCGGGCGTTTGTGATCACACGTTTCCAGAGTGTGATCACAAAATGTCCCGTTCAGGCTCAGGCGAGCGAGTCGTCGATTTCCTTGCAGGCCGCGACGAGGCCCTTCACCGCGTCCACGGACTTGTCGAACATGGCCTGCTCTTCCTTGGCGAGGTCGATCTCCACGATCCGCTCGATGCCGCCGCCGCCGATCACGGTGGGCACGCCGACATAAAAGCCGTTCAGCCCGTAGGCGCCGTCCACATAGGCGGCGCAGGGCAGGAGGCGTTTCTGGTCCTTCAGATAGGCCTCGGCCATTTCGATCGCCGAGGTGGCCGGGGCATAGAAGGCCGAGCCGGTCTTGAGCAGGCCGACGATCTCGGCCCCGCCGTCGCGGGTGCGCTGAATGATGGCGTCCAGCTTGTCCTGCGTGGTCCAGCCCATCTTGATCAGGTCGGGCAGCGGGATGCCGGCGACGGTCGAGTAGCGCGGCAGCGGCACCATCGTGTCGCCATGCCCGCCCAGCACGAAGGCCGTCACGTCACGCATCGAGACATTGAACTCAAGGCTCAGGAAATGGCGGAAACGGGCGCTGTCCAGCACACCGGCCATACCGCAGACCTTTTCATGCGGGAGCCCTGAGAATTCGCGCAACGCCCAGACCATCGCGTCCAGCGGGTTGGTGATGCAGATCACGAAGGCGTCGGGCGCATGGGCGGCGATGCCTTCGCCGACGGCCTTCATCACCTTGAGATTGATGCCGAGCAGGTCATCGCGGCTCATGCCGGGCTTGCGGGGCACGCCCGCGGTCACGATGCAGACATCCGCACCGGCGATGTCGGCATAGTCGGTGGTGCCTTTCAGCGCCGCGTCGAACCCCTCGGCGGGGCCGGATTCAGCGATGTCGAGCGCCTTGCCCTGCGGGGTGCCATCGGCGATGTCGAACAGGATGACGTCGCCAAGCTCCTTCATCGCGGCCAGATGGGCGAGGGTGCCGCCGATCTGTCCCGCGCCGATAAGGGCGATCCTGGGTCTGGACATGAGTTTGATCCCTGTCTGTTGAAAGTGCGCGAATGCCTAGCCATTCAGCGCGCCGCACGCAAGGCCGCCGCGTTGCGGCATAGCGGCAGGGGGTTCTTCCACAACGCGGCAGTTTCGGCTAAGGACGGGGAAACGGGCGAATTTCCGGAATATTCTCGTGCTGAGCATGGATCTTACCTTTTTCGCGCTGGCGATCCCGGCGGTGATCTTCGCGGGCGTGTCGAAGGCCGGCTTCGGCTCGGGCGCGGCCTTTGCCGCGACCCCGATTCTGGCGCTGATCCTGCCGCCGTCGCTGGCGCTGGGGGTGATGCTGCCGCTGCTGATGCTGGTCGACGTCACCACGCTCAAGCCCTATTGGGGGGAATGGCACTGGCCCGCCGCGCGTCTGCTTCTGGCCGGGGCGGTGCCGGGCGTGGCGATCGGCGCGGCGCTTTACAAGGCGGCGGACCCGGACGTCTTCCGCCTGCTGATCGGGCTGGTGTCGCTGTCCTTCGTGGCCTATCGCCTGTCGATCCGGATGCGGCTGTTCCGGTTCCGCGCGCGCCCGTTTTCGCGCGGGGCCGGGCTGTTCGCCGGAATGGTCGCCGGCTTCACCAGCTTCGTCAGTCATGCCGGCGGGCCGCCGGTCGCGGTGTATCTGCTGGCCGAAGGGTTGGGAAAGACGACGTTCCAGGCGACCACGGTGCTGCTGTTCTGGGTGATCAACGCGTTGAAATTCGTGCCCTACGCGTTTCTCGGCATCTTCACGGTGGAAACGTTTCGCGCCGACCTCTACCTTGCGCCCTTCGCGGTGATCGGCGCGTTTCTGGGGGTGAAGGCGCATCGCATGGTGCCCGAGAAGCTGTTCTTCGCCATCACCTATGTCCTGCTGACGCTGACCGGCAGCAAGCTGATCTGGGACGCGCTGACCTGATCGTCCGGATCTTTCTGCGCGGCGGTGCCGGTGACGGCGGTGCCGCCGATCATCAGGGTGAAGAAGGCGGCGAGCGCCAGGAACTCTCTCATCAGGCATGTCCTTTCCGATCCGCCCCCACGCCGTTGCCGCATGAATAGGGCGCGAAGTCCGAAGATTCGGTTAATTCGTGGCGGATCAGGATTTCTGCGATGCGGCAAATGAGGGGTTGCGCCTTGCTGCGTCGATGTGATGATCTGCGCAACAAAATTGCGGGAGAGACAGATCATGCAGCACGGCACCCGGCCCTACCGCTCGGTCCTTTATATACCCGGCGCCAAGGAGCGCGCCCTGGACAAGGCGCGCGGCCTGCCGGTGGACGCGATCATCTTCGACCTGGAAGATGCCGTCGCGGCCGAGGAAAAGGCCAATGCCCGCGCCCTGCTGGCCGAAACGCTGAAGGCCGGCGGCTATGGCCCGCGCGCCCGGATCGTGCGGATCAACGGGCTGGAGACGGAGTGGGGCCGTGACGACATCGCCGCGCTTCGCGATGCGGGCGCCGATGCCGTGCTGATCCCCAAGGTGGGCGGCGCGGCCGATGTCCAGGCCGCGGCCGAGCTGATCCCCGAAACGCCGCTCTGGGCGATGATGGAGACGCCGCAGGGGATGCTCAACGCCGCAGAAATCGCCGCGCATCCGCGCATGGCGGGCTTCGTCATGGGCACCAACGACCTGGCGAAAGAGCTTAAATGCCGGTTCCGCGCCGACCGGATGCCGATGCTGGCGTCGCTGCAGCTGTGCCTTCTGGCGGCGCGGGCGCATGGCATCCCCGCCGTGGACGGCGTTTACAACGCGTTCAAGGACGAGCCGGGATTGCGTGCCGAATGTGAACAGGGCCGCGACATGGGGTTCGACGGCAAGACGCTGATCCATCCGGCCCAGGTCGCCATCGCCAACGAAATCTTCGCACCCACCGCGGACGAGATCGACCTGGCCCGCCGCCAGATCGCCGCCTTCGAGACCGCCGAGGCCGAGGGGCAGGGTGTGGCCGTCGTGGATGGCAAGATCGTCGAGAATCTGCATATTGTGACGGCGCGGGAAACGCTGGCCAAGGCGGCCGCGATCGCGGAACTGGAAGGTGACTCATGATCTGGCTCGTCCTTGGTATCCTTTTGTGGGCGCTGGCCCATTTCTTCAAGCGCCTGGCCCCCGACATGCGCGCGCGCTCCGGCGACAAGGCCAAGGCCGGCGTTGCCGTGGTGGCGCTTATCGGTCTGGCGCTGATGGTCGGCGGCTATCGCGCGGCGCCGTTCACCAATGTCTGGTATCCGCCGGCGTGGACGATCCACCTGACCGATCTGCTTATGCTGTTTGCGGTGGGTCTTCTGGCGCTTGGGCATTCGAAAAGCCGCCTGCGCGGCAGCCTGCGCCACCCGATGCTGCTGGGCGTGATCACCTGGGCGGTGGCGCATCTGTTGGTCAACGGCGATCTGGCTTCGGTCGTGCTGTTCGGGGGCATGGGCCTGTGGGCGGTGGCCGAGATTTTCACCATCAACGCGCGCGAGCCCGCTTGGCAGCCTTTCCGGGGCGGCAGCCTGGCGGGGGATGTCCGGCTGGTTGTGATCACGGTCGTCGTCTATGCGGTAATCGCCGGCATCCACATGTGGCTCGGCGTTCCGCCATTTCCGGGGTGATCCATGAAAGCCTACAGACTGCTGACCGAGGAAGACACATCGGCCTTCTGCCACAAGGTGACGGAGGCGTTGGCCAAGGGCTGGGAGCTGCATGGCAGCCCGGCCTATGCGCATGACCCGCAGACCGGAAAGATGCGTTGCGCGCAGGCCGTGGTGAAAGAGGTGACCGGCCCCTATTCGCCGGACGTCAAGCTGGGGGCGCTCTGAATGACGAAGACCAGCGCGGGCCGCTTCTTCGAGGATTACGCGGTGGGGCAGGTGATCGCCCATGCGGTGCCGCGCACACTGTCGGGGGGCGAGCGGGCGCTTTATCACGCGCTCTATCCGGCGCGGCATGCGCTGCATTCCTCGGACGAGTTCGCCCGGGCCTGCGGACTGCCCGCCGCGCCGCTGGACGACCTGATCGCCTTTCACAGCGTTTTCGGCAAGACGGTCCCCGACATCTCGCTGAACGCGGTGGCCAATCTGGGCTATGCCGA